>USSR01000924.1 GCA_900557355.1 uncultured Bacteroides sp. | reverse complement strand
TATGGTTCTCTTTTCATCCCACCTTGCTAAAAATAGTCAAATTCCTTTTTAAACTATGAATGCAACAATATTATCCCTTTCTGTTTTCGTATTTTTGTAGAAAGAGCAAAAACATTGATAATGGATAATATAATAAGAAAGATACAAGAACTCTATCCTGTTTCGCATGATTCATTGCACCTGCTAAAGTACTGTTTCAAACAACAGACTTTTCCGGCTAAAACTATCATCATACAAGCTGGTCGTTTTGACAATCAGGTTTATTTTATAGAAAAAGGTATAACACGTTCATATATCCTGCATAATGGAAAAGAAATAACAACATGGTTTTCTATGGAAGGCGATGCGACTTGTGGTTCATGGGATTTATATCGGCACAAAGCAGGATTTGAATATGTAGAAACCTTAGAAGAAACTTTAACCTACTCCATTTCTATAGACAAGTTGAATGATTTATATAAATCCCGTATTGACATTGCCAATTGGATGAGAGTGTTACAGCAAGAAAATTTTCTACTTTTACAGGACATTCATATTTCCCGGCTGAACTTGTCTGCCCAAGAACGTTATGAAAAGTTGATAAAAGAATATCCCAGCATTTTCCACCGAGTGACTTTAGGACATATTGCCTCTTTTTTAGGAATAACACAACCTTCTCTTAGCAGAATCCGGTCAAGCCGATGATTTTTTAACATAGGACAAAAATAAAGAATTTCATTTTCCATACCTTTGTAAATCAATATAACGATACTAACATTCACTATATGAATAAAATAGTACAACCACAATGGCTTGAATGGGCAAAAGAACTACAATTCATTGCCCAAGGGGGATTGACATACTCCAAAGATGTATTTGATATAGAACGCTTTGAACGCATTAGAGAAATTGCAGCAGAAATGCTTAGTCTGCAAAGTGAAATACCCATAGAAAAAGTAAAGAATCTGTTTTGCAATGAAACAGGATTTCAAACTCCTAAATTAGATACACGAGCTGCTATATTCAAAGATGATAAAATACTGCTTGTGAAAGAGAAAAATGGAACTTGGTCTTTGCCCGGTGGTTGGGTCGATATAAATCAGAGTATCAAGACTAATACAGAAAAAGAAGTAAAAGAAGAAGCAGGATTAAATGTAAAAGCTATCCGGATAATAGCTATACAAGATAGAAATTTGCATAATATTCCCCCCTATGCCTACAATGTTTGTAAAGTTTTTGTTCTTTGTGAGATTGAAAGCGGATATTTCCGACCCAATATTGAAACGGATGAGAGTGCCTATTTCGGATTGGAAGAATTACCTATTCTTGCAAAAGAGAAAAATAACGAAGAACAAATTAAAATGTGCTTTTCAGCTTACTACGATAGAAACTGGCAAGTATTATTTGACTAATAAATCAAACACATGAAATATAAACATATCGTATTCGACATAGACGGTACATTGATAGATACGGAATATGCAGTCATCAACTCTTTAATAAAAACAATTACAGAAATAACAGGACGCGCACCTCAATATGAAAGTCTGAAATTTGCTTTAGGCATTACCGGAAGAAATGCGTTGGAATTACTCAAAATACTCGACATAGAAGATGCATTGAAACGATGGGATAGGAATATGAAATTGCTCCAGCACACTATTCAACCTTTTCAAGGCATCAAAGAATGCTTGCAATCCCTTTTATCAAGAGGCTATATTTTAGGCATTGTAACCTCCAAAACATATCAAGAATATTATTCTGATTTTGAGCCATTAGGGTTAGCGGACTATTTTTCCACAATTGTATGTGCCGATGATACTGATGAACATAAGCCCCAAGCAGCACCCTTAGTAGCATATTTGGCTAAAGCCCATGTAAGCCCCGAAAACGCTCTCTATATTGGTGATAGTATTTATGATATTCAATGTGCTAACAATGCCGGTGTTGATTCCGGATTGGTTTTATGGAGCAATAATGTATCTAATCCTATACGTGCAGACTATTATTTTAAGACACCCAATGATATAAGTAAAATTCTATAAAAGACGAACTAACTAATTATGAAATTAAAAATATTAATAGATGAAAGCATTATTACAACAGAGTTTTTTTCGATTACTATCGGAATACTCACAGCGCAAAGTTTCTGCATCTGAACTAACAAAAGCTGTTGAAGAATTAGCTATCCATGTAGCCAATTTCAGTATTAACGAGCAAGATTATAGTGTATTACTCCGCTATTTTTCTTTTGGTTTATATCGTCTTAAGTCATACCGTGTACGGTTTGAGCAAGAAAAAAATGCCCTATTTGCATCTAATTGATGAAGCGATAGGACTTTTAAACACAGAAATACGCCTTATTGAATGGCGCATCAAATACCCGGAACAACTCAAACAGCGGATTGAAAAACAAAGCCTTTCCCCTCTCTATCTCGCTGACAAAACAGCCCTTATCAACATCATGGAAATGGTAAGCGGTCTGTAT
>USSR01000923.1 GCA_900557355.1 uncultured Bacteroides sp. | reverse complement strand
GCTTCACGGCATCAAATTCTCCTTCTTTCAGCTTATACTCTTTATAATCGGGAGCATCGTGTGTATAGAAGAAGCTCATAAAAGGGCTATTTGCCACAAAAGGTACGATGCCTTCCGCTTCATAATTCCAGAACTTCAACCCGCCGATCCAAACGAAAATAACCAGAATTGATACGCGAATAAGATTGATGCCTAACTTCTGAGTAGATGCAGCCAGTGTCAGGGCTGCTACGAACATAGATTTTAATTTTGTTTTCATACGATTATTGCATTAATGAATTGTTTTGTTTTTCTGATGCAAAAATCGGGGTTTATATCAGGGTATGAAATGGCAATTCCACCGTATCAGTTGGCAATATTTCCCGTTGTGTTCGATTTACGGAAATCGGATACACTTTCACCGGTCATTTTCTTGAAAAAACGGCTGAAAGTGGACAAATCTTCGAAACCCAGCAGTTCGCTGATTTCCTTGGCACTTTTAGGGGTATATAGCAATAATCTCTTGGCTTCCGACTCTATCCGTTCATGGATAATGCGTAGCGGGGAAGGTACTCCGCAAGAGGCAAACAAATTGGAAAGTGTCTTTGGGGAACGGAATAACAGGTCGGCATAATCCTGTACCTGCTTCTTTTCGCGGAAATGCTGGTCAACCAGAATATAAAAACGACGGACGATATCAAAAGCTTTTTCCTGCTCCGGCGTGACGCCACACTTTTCACGGGCAATGCGGGTGCAGGTGATAATAAAACGTTTGAGAATGATACGTAACATTTCCTCTTGCAGATTATCGCGAACGGCGGACTCCTGCCAGAAGATACGAATAATGTCATTCAGGTTGGCGGATTGTTCCGGCGAAAGTTTCAGTTTCATCACTTGGGAAGAACCATGAAAAAGGAAACCATTACAGGATACTTCGTCATCATGACCGAATATGCAGTAAAAATTGCTGTTGAACAGGAAAGTGAGGTACTCTCCCTCCACCGATTTAATTTCAATATGCTGCAAAGGAGTAAGACTTATGATTTCGTCCTGTTCCAGCTGTATGGGAATATGGTCTATCTCTATAGTTAAGTTTCCACTACGCACCCAAATGAACTTATATAAAGTAGTATCCTGTTGCAGTGCTTTATTTTCGTGAAAACAAAAGGTCATTGCCAAGTTCCCGTTCAGACGGGTATTTAATTGATAATCTATCATGATGTTAAAAAGTTAGAGTTCTTTGTCGTATACCGAAGTACAAATATACACTATTCCGTAAATGAAAAGAAAAGACTACTATTATTTTTCATTATTAATCATACTCTACAGTACCTTCTAAGTCATATTTAATACAATTTCGCACATCATTGGATTAATTTTCACAAAAATGCCTTACCTTTGCCCACTGTGTAATACAAAAGATTTATAGACATGAAAAGACTTACATTGTATATGTTTATGCTCGTACTGAGCATTGGTTACGTTTCGGCACAGGGGAAAGCTGATATTAAGTTTGATAAGACCTCACACAACTTCGGTACGTTTTCTGAAAATGATCCGGTAGTAAGTTGTGTATTCACATTCACTAATGTGGGCGATGCTCCGCTGGTTATACATCAAGCCGTAGCTTCCTGCGGATGTACAGTTCCTGAATATACCCAGGAACCCGTATTGCCGGGCAAAACCGGAACCGTTAAGATTACTTACAACGGAACAGGTAAGTATCCGGGACACTTCAAAAAATCCATCACTTTGCGCACGAATGCCAAAACAGAAATGATGCGACTCTTTGTAGAAGGAGATATGACACCGAAAGATGCAAAATAAGCATCTTTATATATAAGAATAAAGGAGAATTTTTCAATTCTCCTTTTTTTTTGCTTTCTTTGAAGCTGATTTGGATAAAATAAACAATTAATTGACGGCATAATAACTATAAAACATAAAAGCAATTAAGAAACTATGAAACAAGAAGAAGAGAAATTGACCGGTCTGCCGGAAAATGCATTCCGTGAACTGAAACCGGGCGAGGTCTACAACCCGTTGATGAGCCCTAACAAGAAGTACCCGGAAGTTAACCTCTGGTCTGTATTATGGGGTATCGCCATGGCTATCCTCTTTTCGGCTGCGGCAGCCTATCTGGGATTAAAAGTAGGACAAGTGTTCGAAGCAGCCATTCCTATTGCAATTATTGCCGTAGGCGTATCAGGCGCTGCCAAACGTAAGAATGCGTTAGGAGAAAATGTCATTATCCAATCTATCGGAGCCAGTTCCGGCGTTATTGTGGCAGGTGCCATTTTTACCCTGCCCGCCTTATACATTCTACAAGAAACTTATCCGGCGGAAATCACGGTTACTTTTACTCAGGTATTCATCAGTTCATTGCTGGGAGGCGTATTGGGTATTCTCTTCCTCATCCCATTCCGTAAATATTTTGTAAGTGATATGCATGGCAAGTATCCTTTCCCCGAAGCAACCGCTACCACACAG
>USSR01000922.1 GCA_900557355.1 uncultured Bacteroides sp. | reverse complement strand
CCGCTATATCCTCCCATGTGAATTGCTGAAACTCCGAGAGCCGAGCTCCTGTAGTACCCAATACCTTAATGAAGAAATAGTAATCCTTGTTGAGTTTTGTTTTCAGATACTCCAGTAACCTATTATATTCCTCTTCTGTCGGTACATTGTTTACATCCAACTTGCGTTTCATTCTAGGTCGTTTCAGTTCAATAGGTTTCTTCACCCATTTGGAGAACTTCTCAATGGCTGTAATACGTAATCGAATGGTAGCTGGAGAAAGTTTTTCCTCTTCAAGGCTTTTTATAAATCGTCTGCAATTATCCATATTTAGTTCATTGGCGTATTCAAAATATTTTCTCAACGAGGTATAATAGACATCAATTGTGTGAGAGGAATAATCATTGTTATCAGTCAACCATATTATAAAATCATTAAGCAGTTTCTTATTCTTCTCTGAAATAACCTCAAGTTTCTCCAAAGGTTTTACAGCCTTTTCCCGTCGGCCATATCCGATTTTAAGATAAGACAATAAATCACAAACAGCCTCACACATAAACGAATGGCGCACCATAGCATCAGCATTTTTATGTTTATATTTATAATAACCACGACGATTGATTTCTTCGGAATTTTCAAGAAAATCAGTCACATATTTGATGTATTTCCCGATGCTATCATAGCTCCTACCCGTCGTATACAGGTAGGATATGTAATCTACCAATATTTGTTTTCGTTTATCATCCATTTTTTTGTTATGAGAGTTAATACTTCTTCCCGTGCATCTTTTCACGGAGTTCGTTATACTTCATTTTCTGCTCGATGTGCCAAAACAGGTCTACATCTAAGTGCTTGGCAAGCCCGAAAATAGATAGTATCATATCATTCACGGCTGTAGAAAAATCAAATATTCCGTCATATCTAACGGGAAGTGTAGAGATGGAATAGATTGATTCGGTAAAACTTTCGCCTTTACAGGCTTCTGCCATATCTTCAATACAGTCATCAATATCTCCGTTGGCAAGTTCAAGGCTTATTCCTCGAAGTCCTGCAAGATCAAGCAAGCGGATAACAGCATCAGCTAATTCTTCTTCGATTGAACCTTTAATGGTTTCGTTATATGCAACTTCGTAACCGCGCTCTTTGGGAATGTCAGAATCCAATCCTTGACAAATGCGGCTGTTAGCAATCTTCTTATTATACCGATCAACATTAGCACGCCTTCCTTTTCTATCTGCTTCCACAGCTTCCATCAGTTCAGAAATCACAAGGCAAAGAAAATGATTGTTACTTAGCTCTTGATCGTGAACCCCATGTTCACAAGCTGTTTTATATGCTTTGTCTCTTAATTCATTTAAATTCATTTTACTCATCCTTGTAATGCTTAAATATATCTATCCAATTCCTTTTCTAATAATTCTCCATCTATTTCAGGAAACAGCCTCAGAACTAAATCCAAAGATTTACAATAATTGTTACTGTATTCTTCAGTATCCATTAATCGAAGTACCATAGAACAAAAGATACTTTTTGTGTCTCTTAATTCGCCTTTCATCAGCAACTTTGATAGTTCGATAATTTGACTAGCAGGATTATGAAATTTTCCGTTTATATATTGAAAAATTATTCTTCCTTCAAATTGGCATATTTCACAATCTAATTCACAATCAATGTACTCTATTTTACTATCTATGAATTCACAATAAACACATTCACTATTAGAAGCAAATAAAATTGCAAAATCATAGATATCATCACTATTACCTACAATTATTGAAGTAGATTCAAGAGTTTCCGAAACACCATTATTCCACTTTGCATCTTCAATCAGTTCCCTCACATATTCTTGAACTCTTGTGATGTTCTGCTCTATTAAATCTTTTTTACTCATAATTTCAATTCAATTAAGTTCGATTATTTTTTTGCAATATTCTCCCAAAAAGCAACGCCTTCAGGAGTACCATTAAAAGGGAATGAAATAGCTAGAAACCGATGAAAGCAGCAATCAACATCTAACAAATTGTTCATCCGTTCTTCATTTGTCATTGAGAAGTCAGGACACTCAATATTAAATGTCTCATTTGCTCTTTCTGTATTATATTTCCATTGATTGAAAATACCTAGTCTTTCTAATTTTTCTATTTTTTCATTCCTCTTCATATTGATTGACTTTTAATGCTTTACATCTATAAAGGTAATCGTTATTGACAAGTTTAGCAAACAGAATCTTCGCCATTTTAACGCCATTTTACTCGGTCTTTTTCTTCAACAAATCAAATATTATCCTCTCACCCTCTTTTAAACCATCAAGATAGCCTTTTGCATGTTCACCGGCATTATACACTATAAAAGAGAGGATCAACTAAAACAGTCCGAGCGAACGATGCCAGTATGGAAGTTGGACTGTGAACGGCTTGATTGTTATAGAAAAGTGTCCTACATATAGCAGGAACACAAACAAAATCACACATGAAATAATTGTTGTTTTCA
>USSR01000921.1 GCA_900557355.1 uncultured Bacteroides sp. | reverse complement strand
TATTATCTCATCTGCAAAGTTTATATCCTTAACACCTTTTGTTTCATAGAAATTAGCAGAAGCAAACAAATACTCCTGTAATTCACTCGCTGATAAAAAGGAAACATGGGTATTACGCAAAGAAGAAATGTGATTAATTGCAAATTCGACAGAAGTGAGGAAATCCTCCAATCTATCGCAGTCTTCTTTGCGTAAATTTTCCTTAAAAGAGAAAATATTCTTTTCATAAGCAGCAGAAAGAGAATTCAAATTTGCTAGAGTAAATCCAATCATACAAGTATGAGAAAAGTATTTCCGCCCTGCAAAATGTTCCTGATCCGCCTTTCCCAAATACGAAGTAGCCATATCGGAAGCTTGATACTCTCTTGCCAGAAAAACATCTTGCTTATGTATATAGCTATTATCCGGCATTTTTGAAAACGCGGTCGTAAATGCAGAGTGCCTCACCTCAAATTCAGTCTTATATAACGAATAAACCTCCGGTAAATGGAGCTTGACCACATAAGTCAAGCTACCATTTTTTCCGACAATCACCCCACGGCCGGAAGTATCCAAGATTATATCATGTATAGGGTAAAAAAAAGAGTTATCCATTGAGCGTCTTTTTTTTGTTATTGATTACCTTATATAGTTCTCTATTGGTTATCGTATAAATAGCTTTATTCATTTTAACCTTGGGAATATTGGAACGACGATAGAAAATCCGTTGGCACACGCCCAAAATTCCCACTAAAATAGCTACACTTATTACAAAAGAACCCATATCTCCTGTTTCCATAAGCTCAATAAGAAACATGATAAATGCTCCTACACTCATGATACGCATGATAAACATTGCATAAAAGAAACGGGTCAGAAGTCCTTTGATTCTACATGGTGAATCTAAACCTTTATATACTTTACATCGCTCCATGGCACTATTAAATACTAAAGCTCATCGTGGCAACTTTATTAGCAACATACCCAATCGCAGCTATCCCAAGGATAACAAAGATCATTCCTTCACCAACAGCGGTCCAAGCATCTTGTTTGGATGCTCCATTTTTACCACGTATACCATCAATATTATGCCAAACAAGCCCTGCAAATCCTATAAGTAGTCCTAATCCCAAGACAGGAACCAACCATGAATTTAGCATTGTATTAATTTCTGTACGCGACTGAAGGCCTTGAGCCAATAATCTTGAAGTTGATAAACAACTCAATATTCCTAGTAATATAATTTTCTTCATTTTCGTCTTATTTTAAATAGTCTTCAAAAACAGAACCAGTAACCCAATTTTCAACTGTCACTGAGGTTATCTGTAACTGTTCACGATTTTCAGTAAGTTTAAACTTATATGTATAGCTCTCCCCTTGTACATAGTCCATATCGGATATTGCATAAGTATATTCTTTACCCCCTTTCAAGCGGATCTTTAAATCAGCTTGGTTACACAAATGCGGAACTAATAAAATTTTATTGGAATAAGAGGTCATCTCACCGGTAGATAACTCTTCAAACGCCCCCATACAAATATTAAAGTTTCCACTCACAGGCGAAGAAGTCAATGATAAAGAAGATATTTCCTCACCCTCCACTGATACAACGATCTGGCTAAGTGCATGGGACAATTGTATAGACAACGAAGCTGATCCGGAGCCGATCTCAATAGGCTTCTTCACGTAAAGAAGATCTACTTGCTTTGTCATATCCAGGGATACAATAGGGGAAGTATCAGATTCAGAATAGGGATAATAAGAATATACCAACCCTTTATTCTCGACATACACAGGAGCGTTCATCATCCAATTCCCGTGAACAAGACTTGCGTAATTTCTATAAGAATCTCCATAAGGCTTATTATCAACCGTAGTTATATATAGCCCGATCGGAGAAGATAAATTCTCCGAAAGGGTATTGTTATTGACTACATAACAAGAAGTTATGTGCATAGTGGAAGACTCGGCCACTGGATCATCACTATTCCCACAAGATGCTAAAAAACAACATAGGGAAAACAAAAAGCTATTTACTATTTTATTCATCTTTTTATTCAATATCTACTGAACTTTTCTTAAGTTGCAGCAATGTTATTTTAATTGTTTTACCGGATTCACTTTGGGTAAAAGTAACCACACCGCCTCTTGGTGTAGTGCTCATATTTTCCTGAACAGTTACCGTAGATCCACTAACTGTAATCCATGACACGTTACTTGACGCAGTATACCCTACATTCTCTGTACGATCCTTAACACCATTGATAAGAATATCTTTACTAGAATTAATAGAGTAACTCTTAGAATCACCGGAAGAAGAAATACTGGTCCACGAGGCGCTTGTAGAACCATCACTCAAAGAGAACGTGTAGTTACTGGTTATCACGCCTGCTGATTGTTGAACAGTCACCGTAATTTTCTTACCGGATTCTGCCTGAGTAAACGTAACCGTACCCGAACGGGTCCCTCCACGATTCTCCGATACAGAAATGGTAGATCCA
>USSR01000920.1 GCA_900557355.1 uncultured Bacteroides sp. | reverse complement strand
TAGAGTTGTTTACACCTTATTATATATAGGGAACAAAAGCTATCAAAGCAAAGATATAATCACAACAGAATAATTTAACAATGTTAAGGAGAAAACAAAGATCGTTATTCCCTCTGTACAAAGAACAAATCTTTTAAATGCAAACAACTTGTTCTTTGCATTCAAAAAACAAGCTTTAACTCTATGTTAAAGTTAGCTTTATAAACATTCAACATTAGACAACTAATCTCTTGATTAAAAACAATATAATCAATAAAGATAAGAACAGCAGATAAAAATAGAAAGTCAAGAGATAACTCACTTAATTGATAATATAGTAACTATCAACAAAAGGAGTCCGGACATACATATTGTGTATCCGGACTCTTTCATTTCAAAAAAATAACCAAACTAACCTTTTTACCACTAACCCACCTTTATTTCCACTTTTTAAGTTCTTTTCGGTCGGCCGGAGTAGCTTCTATCAGACTGAGAGCGAAACCTCCACTACGAGCCAATTTAGTAGAAATCTTGGTTTTATTAGTCACTATACCTTTTTTAATCTCATAAGAGGTAGGATTCTTCTCATAATCCGCATCTTTCCCATCAGCATATAAAGTGGCTACATACTGTTTCCCCGGATCCAGAAAATCAAGAATAAATGTAGAAGTACGGGAATTTTCACCTGTAATACCTCCAACAAACCAATTATCGGTTCCTTTGGCTTTTCGAGCCACCGTGATATATTCTCCCGGTTCTGCTTCAATATATTTACTGTCATCCCAATCTACTGCCACATCTTTAATAAACTGAAATGCATCCATGTGGCGCTCATAACTCTCCGGAAGGTCGGCAGCCATTTGCAGCGGACTATAAAGTGTAACATAAAGGGCCAATTGTTTTGCCAAAGTGGTATGCACAAAACTATGTTCACCACTCAAGAAAGACAATTGAGTGTCAAAAATACCTGGAGTATAATCCATTGGACCACCAATCAAGCGTGTAAAAGGAAGCAATGTAGTGTGGAATGGTTTATTCCCACCAAAAGCTTCATATTCTGTTCCACGGGCAGACTCGTTACCGATCAGATTCGGATACGTACGACACAATCCGGTTGGACGAACGGCTTCGTGAGCATTTACCATGATTTTATGATCGGCTGCTTTCTTCACTGCATAGAGATAATGATTATTCAGCCATTGCCCGTAATGATGCTCACCGCGTGGGATTATATTGCCTACATATCCGCTCTTCACAGCGTTGTAGCCGTTATCTTCCATAAATTGGTAAGCTTTGTCCATATGGCGTTCATAGTTACGAACAGATGCAGAGGTTTCATGGTGCATCATCAACTTTACCCCTTTATTCTTGGCATATTCATTCAACATTTTCACATCAAAGTCGGGATATGGAGTGACGAAATCAAACACATAATCTTTTGACTTGCCAAACCAGTCCTCCCATCCTTCATTCCAGCCCTCAACCAATACCTGGTCAAAACCGTGTTCAGCGGCAAAATCGATATAACGTTTCACATTCTCATTATTGGCACCATGACGTCCATTGGGCTTAGTCTTAGCATAATCGGTCTCACCCAACTTCACTGAATAAACGTCGTCAGTATAAGCCCATGTACTTTTACCCGTAATCATCTCCCACCATACACCTACATATTTGACAGGCTTAATCCAGGAAGTATCCTCCAATTTACATGGCTCGTTCAGGTTTAATGTTAATTTGGAAGTAAGAATGTCACGTGCATCATCACTGACCATGATTGTACGCCATGGAGACTGACAAGGAGTCTGCATATATCCTTTATCTCCCTGTGCATCAGGAGTCAGCCATGATTCAAAAACAAAGTTTTTATCATCTAAATTAAGATGCATACAAGAGTAATCCACCAAGGCAGCTTCATGAAGGTTGATATACAATCCATCATCGGTCTTCATTTGTAAAGCAGTCTGAACCCCGGTAGGAGAAAAAGGAGTCTGGGAGGCATTGGGAGTAACAGCTGTTTTCATCAGGCCACGTATTTCCGAAAGCTTCGATCGAGTATAATCATATTCTTGTGTATCATAATCGCCCGGTATCCAGAAAGCAGTATGATCGCCTGTCATAGCAAATTGAGAATGCTCCTCTTTTATCACAAAATAATTCAGATTCTTTTGCTGCGGAAATTCATAGCGAAAACCAAGTCCGTCATCATACAAACGAAAACGAATCAACATCTTACGATCCTGAGCTTTTTGGTCTAAAGTTACCGCAAGCTCATTATAATTGTTACGGATTTGCTTTACTTCTCCCCAAACAGGTTCCCAGGTTTCGTCAAAAGAAGAAGTCTTGGCATCGATCAATGTAAAACCATCCATCAGACCGGGATCATCTTTCAGTTCAAGGCCCAGTTTAGAAGGTTTAATCACTTCTTTACCCTTATAAGAAAGTTCATACACAGGCTCGCCTTTTCCATTCACCGAAAAGTTCAGTTTCAAGAGTCCATTTGGAGAAGTTT
>USSR01000919.1 GCA_900557355.1 uncultured Bacteroides sp. | reverse complement strand
TGGCGGAGAGAGAGCTGTCTTTCTCTTCGATAGTTTGCAGGCTCTCGTCATACTTCCGTTTCAGAACATTCAGTTCATCTTGGGCGGTAAGTGCTTTTACAGAATCCGTCCAAAGAATGTACTTGTCGTAAGTGCGGGCCACCAGTCCGGCATTATTTGCTTTGCGGGCAATGTCGATCAATGTCTTATAAGACTCGTCTACTTTAGCGTAGTTTTTCTGTTCTTTATATTGACCGATCAGGCGGTTGATATAGGCATCTCCTTGCGGATTCATGCCGAAAGTATAATAATAATTGGCCTGAGTATAGAGCAAATCATTATTGAGAGAGTCATTTTTGGCTGCTTTAGCAGTTTCTTCCAGCTTGGTCAGTTGCTCTTTGGCTCGGGCAGGGTTCTTAAGGTTGATGTACATTTGCAGGCGCTCCTTATTGATACGGAAGCGCAGATCCGGCATAGCCTTGCCACTTTTCTGTTCGCCTCCTGTAACCAATAGTTCCGCACCGCGCAACAGCTCGAAAGCTTCCTTATAATAGTTTTCCCGATGATAGAGGGCACTGGCGTTAACACCGCACTCTACAGCTTTGTCATACTTTTCTTGCGAGGAGAAAGCATTGTAAGCTTGCAGGAAAAGGTAACGGGCTTTAATATATTCTTTTTGTTTCAGGTTAGTTTGTGCCTGTTGCATTAGCTCATCGGCGCGGCTGGTGCTTTGCGCGAAAGTCACTGTGCTTAAACACAATACGAGAGATAGAATGAAAGCAAATTGTTTCATGAGCATAACTATTTATATGAATTTGCAAGCAAAAGTAAAATAATCTTTTAGTATTTGAAACTACTTCCGCCTAAAAATTCACGTAATAATGAGGTAAACGGTATTTCTTTGTCTTGTATGGGTGTAAAATATTTGATGAACTTCAACAAACGGTACGCTTCGGCATACTCAGGGCAGTTGCGAGGCACACTGGTCAATATGGGTTCGGCATGGCAGCGCAGTACGGCAAATTCAAACAACAGTGCGGAGTTGAACATCACATCAGCATTTTCCTGATAAGGGAATATCCATTTGTCTTCTCCGGCTCGTACACTGGGCCAGCGGGAAATGGTTTCCCGTGCCGAGTAGCCGCGGTAGTTGAAGTCTCGGATAATACGGCGCAACAAACGGTTGTCCGTAGTGGGAATCCAGTTATGGTCGTCCAGGGAAATAGTAGTCAGGGCGGACACATAGATTTTGTATTTATTCTCTGCCGGTATTTGCGGGGTGAGTTCAGGATTCAGTGCATGAATACCTTCCAGAATAAGGATGGTATGCTCGTCTATCCGTAACTTGTCACCTTTATATTCACGCTGCCCGGTGGTGAAGTTGAAACTCGGCAAGTCTATTTCTTCACCTCTTAACAGAGCTTTCAGGTCTTCCTCAAACTTTTTGAGATCGAGTGCGTAAAGTGATTCGTAATCATAATCGCCATTCGCATCTCTTGGGGTATCTTCCCGGTTCACAAAGTAATTATCCAAGGCTATAGGATATGGGCGAAGTCCGTTCGTCATAAGCTGTACGGAAAGACGTTTGCTGAAAGTGGTCTTACCCGAAGAAGAGGGACCGGAGATAAGTACCAGTTTCACACGATTGCCATTTTCACCACGGTGATAAATATCATCGGCAATTTGGGCTATCTTTTTTTCTTGCAGTGCTTCGGCTACGTTGATCAGGTCGGTGGCATGCCCCTGTTCACAGGCAAGATTGAAGTCTCCTACATTGCCCAATCCCATGATGTAGTTCCAACGGAGATGTTCTTTGAAGACATCGAGCATTTTTTCTTGCTTGACAACTTCTTCCAAAACATTGGGATTTGCTTTGTTGGGTATGCGCAGTAACAAGCCATCGTAGTATTTTACGATATCGAACAGCCAGATAAAACCGGTACTGGGTAACAGGTTACCATAATAATAGTCGATGGTGTCGCCTAACGAATAATAATAGGTATAGATAGAACCTGAGGTTTCCAGTAGTTTCACTTTGTCCGTCATTCCCCGTTCATTGAAGATGCGTACTGCTTCGGTGGTATGACATTCTGTGCGGCGGTATGTGATATTTTCATCTATGATTTCCTGCATACGCTTTTTAATGGCGGATACATCTTCCAGGGTAATTGGGCGTCCGATGCGGAGATTGCAAAAATATCCTTTGGAGACAGGGTGTTCCACAAAAAGTTTGCCATCGGGAAACAGTTCGCTGACAGCTTTATAAAGTACGAAACAAAGGCTGCGTACGTATGTCCGCAAGCCGGATGAGTCGCGTATATCGAGGAATTCTACATCTTTATTATTATATACCCGGAAATTCAATCCTTCGGACCGGTTATTAACTTTCGCACTGACAACCTGATAGGGAAAATTAAGATTAAAACCGTAATAAATATCCAAAAGTGAACTCCCGATGGGGAATTCTTTAGAAATATTATTATTTTTGCAACAAATTTGTAACATGTGTTTCA
>USSR01000918.1 GCA_900557355.1 uncultured Bacteroides sp. | reverse complement strand
CACATACAAAGGCGAGCTGCCTGCCGTAATAGAACTGGCTCCACGAATCTTAATCGTGATTCCTCCACCCGGCGCACCATCATTGTTCATTACCTGTACACCGGATATTTTGCCTTTCAAGGCTTGTTCCAGGCTTAACGGATTGGTTTGCATAAACTGGTCGGAGCTCAAACTGGATACAGATCCGGTTAAGTCTACTTTACGCTGAGTCTGATAACCAGTCACCACCACTACATCAATCAGCACTCCCGAATCCATCAGTACATCTATCCGATTCTGACTGCCTACGGTTTTCTCAACCGTATTCATGCCGATCATCGAAAAAACAAGTACTTGTCCCGGAGATACGTTTTTAATCGTATACTCTCCGTTTTCATTAGTAATCACCCCGTTGTGTGTCCCTTTCACTTGTACAGTGGCTCCAATAACAGTTTCATTACTGCCTTTCTCTCTCACTGTACCCGAAATGCTCTTTGTGTTTTGAGCAAATCCACCTGCAGACACCAGCACAAACATGCATATTAAGAAGACGGCTTTTATCCTGCCTTCGGTATCTGTTCTAAGGTTGTTCAGATCTTTTAGATTCATAATATTAGTAATTTAGTCATTAAAAAGGATTCATACATTTTTAGTTTCTTTGTCAAGTCCCGAAGCCAAATCAGGACGAGTCCATTTTGTGTGGTTCCATACTCAGTTGTTTTTGCATTCGTATTTTACTGTTTTGTTGTTTCAGCAAAAGTAGGCGAAAAGAGACCCGAACCATAGAACAATAAATTATTCACTGATACTCATATTCATATTTACACCAAACATTACCATAGTGAATATAAATATCAGTTTGTGACCATAAGTGCCTTTCTGATTCGTTTTTATTTCAGACTTTTGTGTTGTACGTAATTAAGAGACGAATGAAGAAGAGCTTTTTTACCCTGATTTTATTTATTTCTTCTGTTATACTAAATGCACAACAGAATGAACTTATGTTCCACTCTCTGGGCAGTCAACACGGACTTACATATAGTGCCGTACGCGATATTGTGCAGGATTCGAAAGGATATATTTGGATTGCAACCCTCAAAGGACTGAACAGGTATGACGGATACAACATTAAACAATACTACAAGTCGGATGACGGACTTTCTTCAAACTGCATCGAGAAACTGCTTCTGCTTGGGAAAGATACTCTATTGATGGGAACTAATGAGGGGGTGTGCTTATACGATATGATGAAAGAGAAGTTCACCACTATTGTTCCGCAAACCAAGACCCCACTATACGTGCTGGACATGGTCTACGACGGACGTTCAGTCTTCATCGCATCAGATTCCGGACTCTATGCGTATAATAAAGTAGAGCAAAGCATGGCACTGCTCTACAAAGGATTGATTATAAAAGTAACACTGGATATTAACGGAAATGTATGGGCTGTCGGTCCGAATACGATTTATTGTTTCCGCCCCAACGGACAAATGACCCGGAAAATCACAGCGGCAGAAGTCTCTTCCGACTATCCTGTCGAATTCACTTCCATCTACAAAGATTCTCAGGGCACTCTATGGCTGGGGACTACCGAAAACGGGTTGTACCGATATAATAAGAATTATAACCAGTTCGCTTCACAAGACAGAAAAGACATGCGCTATATCCGCTGCATTCAGGAAGATATGCGGGGAAATCTATGGATCGGAACCGAAAACGGACTTTTCATCTACGACTACACGGACAACAGTTACGTACAATACCGCCAGCATGCGAAAGATGTCCAGTCCGGACTGAACGATAATGCAATCTACACCATTTATAAAAGTCGTGGAGATATTATGTGGATCGGTACATTCTTTGGAGGTATCAACTATACCAGCCTGACTGAAAACAACTTCCACTACCTGATAGCAGATAATGGGAAACAATACCTGAAAGGAAAAGCGATCAGTAACATCATCAAAGATAAAAAGGGAGCGTTATGGTTTGCTTCCGAAGATCACGGAATCTCCATTCTTTATCCGGACGGTCACATCAGGTACCTAAACAAATCGACCCATCCATCGCTAAACGGAGACAACGTACACGCATTAGCCGAAGATTACTCCGGCAATATATGGATTGGCAATTTTGTCGACGGCCTACAAAAGGTGGATTTGGAGAGGGGATATATCCGCTCATATAAGAATTTGGCAGGAAGAGATACGGGGTTATCCAATAATTCAATCTATAAGCTCTATGTTCACAACCCCGATACTATGTTCATAGGCACAAGCCAGGGAGTCAATATCTATCATTTTCAGACAGATTCATTCACCCCCTTTCTTCCGGATGTATTCCGACTTATACGCATTGACGACATCATACGTGATAAAAAGGATAATATCTGGTTTTCTGCACACTTCAACGGCATCTTCCGGTATCATATTCCTACCCATAGCATCCACCGATACCAGAAAGGAGCGACAGGTTGTAAAACTATGACCAGCGATAACATCTATTGCAGCTTTATCAG
>USSR01000917.1 GCA_900557355.1 uncultured Bacteroides sp. | reverse complement strand
TCTTGTATTATCGTTTTTTCTCGGATAGCGTAAAGAAAAATAATATAAAAGTAGGTTGGTATAGAATGAAAGTTGGATTACGTGGATGTCGGCATCTTCATTTACCAATAATGGCGCATATTGGGGTTTGTGTACCTTTTATTCGTTCTTTACTGCCATATCCAATAAATGTATATTTTCAGTATTTGATGAATCATATTAATCCACGTAATAGAAAATATGGATAGGGAATATTTAGTATGGTTTCTTTTAAGAGCAACTTTCTGAATAAAGAGTATCATTTGAAGTGGAAATTAGTGAGGATTATTACAAATTTATAGAGAACTATAAATAATATTTTCTGATGAACATACTTATTACCGGAATCCATGAATTCGTGGGTTCCAATCTTGTTGTTGCCTTAAAGGAGCGTCATAACCTTTATGGTTTGGATATTGTTGCACCTGAAAAAGAGGGGGTGATAAATACTTTCTCTTGGTGTGATATTGAACCGACTTCTTTTCCGATGCAGCGATTGCCAAAATTTGATGCTATCATACATTTGGCAGGTAAGGCGCATGATACGAAGAATCAATCTACTGCACAGATGTATTTTGATATCAATACAGGGTTGACACAAAAGGTTTTTGATTTCTTTCTGGAATCTACATCGAAGAAGTTCATATTCTTCAGTTCCGTGAAGGCGGCTGCCGATAGTGTAGTAGGAGATGCTTTGAGGGAGGATGTGATACCTACACCGGTAGGACCTTATGGAGAGAGTAAGATAGCAGCTGAGAATTACATTCTCGACAAATTAAATAATAAAAATGAAGAATTAAAGTTGTGCCATGATGGGAAACAGGTATATATATTGAGGCCCTGCATGATTCATGGCCCGGGTAATAAAGGAAATTTGAATCTGCTCTATAATATTGTTAAAAAAGGTATTCCTTGGCCTTTGGGTGATTTTGAGAATAGAAGATCATTTACTTCTGTAGATAATCTTTGCTATGTGGTGGAAGGTTTGTTGACGGAAAATGTTGAAAGTGGTATTTATCACATGGGAGATGATGAAGCTTTGTCTACGAATGAGCTGATTAATTTGATGTGTGAGGCGATGGGTAAGAAAGCTCATATCTGGAGAATGAACCGGAAGATGATGGAAGCTTGTGCAGGTGTGGGAACACTGTTTCATTTGCCGCTGAATACAGAACGTTTGCGGAAGTTGACAGAGAATTATGTAGTGAGCAATGAGAAGATTAAAGCTGCGCTTGGCATTGAGAAAATGCCTGTTCGTGCTGTTGATGGGATAGTGAAAACGGTAAAATCGTTTTCAAATGAATAATTAAAAGTTAAAGGGAAAGTGCGGTTATGTATTACCTGATTATATTGGTTCTGCTTTTTACAGCAGAACTTTTTTATTTTAAGATAGCCGATAAGTGCAACATCATTGATAAGCCCAATGAGAGGAGTTCTCATTCGCGCATCACGCTAAGGGGTGGGGGGATTATTTTCTACTTTGGTGTTTTGGCTTATTTTGTGAGTAATGAATGGGAATACCCGTGGTTTATGCTGGCGTTGACTCTGATAACGTTTATCAGTTTTGTAGATGATATCCGTTCTACTTCTCAAGGATTGAGGCTGGTATTTCATTTCTCGGCAATGGCTTTGCTGTTCTATCAGTGGGGACTGTTTTCTCTTTCTTGGTGGTGGCTTGTAATTGCTTTAATAGTTTGTACCGGTATCATCAATGCTTATAACTTTATGGATGGCATCAATGGGATTACAGGCGGTTATTCATTGGTGGTTTTGGGAGGGTTAGCTTACATCAATGCTTCAATCGTTCCTTTTGTTGAGCCTGTTTTCATTTATACAGTTCTTTGTGGGGTATTGGTGTTTTGTTTCTTCAACTTCCGTAAGAAGGCGAAATGCTTTGCCGGTGATGTAGGTTCTGTGAGTATTGCTTTCATTCTTCTTTTCCTGATAGGGAAGCTTATAATTCAGACCGGTGATTTTAGTTGGATTATCCTGTTGTCCGTCTATGGCGTTGACAGTGTCTTGACCATCATTCACCGTCTGATGCTTCATGAGAATATCGGTTTACCCCATCGGAAGCACATGTATCAGTTGATGGCAAATGAATTGAAGATGCCGCACGTAGTGGTTTCAGGGATTTATATGGCTGTACAAGTGATTGTGATAATGGGATATATGTACTTCTTGAATCATGGCTATATATATTTATCGTGTACTATTTTATTGCTTAGTATTATTTATATTGTATTTATGAAGAAATTCTTCTGCTTGCATATTTCTAATAGCAGGAGTGAAAAATAAAAAAGCAGAAATCAATGGATACTATCAGAGCCGCTATCTCGAAATCATTCGGATTGCGGCTTTTTTAAAATAGTACGTTTATCAAACGCACTATTCACGCAATTTTTTGTACTTTTGCCGACTGTTTAATAGACACATCCGAAAAACTTTAAAAAACGAAATAGAATGGCAGTAGAATTAAAA
>USSR01000916.1 GCA_900557355.1 uncultured Bacteroides sp. | reverse complement strand
TCCGAAGATTGTGCAGAATACGTATTATGGTAATACTAACAACTAAAAAAGGTAGAAGCAATGAAAAAGACAATATTATATAAGACTCTTTTCTTTTGTTGGACAATTTTGGCATTGACCGGTTGTGATCTGGACTTGCAAAAGAACTATGATTATGAGCCTTCGGTGGATGATCCGTATGTAAAAGTGACAGCGTGGGAATATTTTCAGGATCACAAAGATATGTTCTCGGAGTTGATAGCAGCTATTGAATATACAGGCTTAAAGGACTATTATACCCAGACTGATAATAAATATACTTTTCTGGCTTTGAATAATGCCGGTATGCAGCTTTATCGGGAGAATGAATTTGCAGGCGTAGCTTCCATTACAGATTGTGATAAAGAAAAGGTGAAGAATATGTTGCTTTATCATATTGTAGATGGAGAATATAGTTCTTATGGGCAATTGCAGGTAGAACCGATGTTCGTCTTAACTATGCTGAAAGGTGAGACTGGATTGATGACAATGTCTGTTTGGAAAAATCCATGGCAGGCTGCAGTAGGTAAGATTCTGGTGAATCAGACCGGAAGCAACGGAAAATCTCCGCAACGACAAGCTAAGACTAGCAATATTCTGCCGACAAACGGTGTGATTCATATATTTGAGAACTATTGCAAATATTCCAAATAACCACAGTTAATTAAAAAGAGAACTAATTATGATTCGTAAAATATATACCTTATTAATATTAGGACTTTGCTTGGGCTTTGCTGCCTGTGGCGACGATAATGATGGATTGGATCCTAATGCAGCGGCTCCTGTGATTAATTTTCCTATGGAGCAGCTGGACGTTGATTTGAATAAAGTAGACAATCTGCCGGTAGTGGCTGGTATTAAATCACAGGCAGGGCTTCAGAGCGTGACAATGAAATTGCAGACGGTGGAGGGAGTGACAGAATATAAAACTGTAACCGACTTTTTCAATCCCAACTCGTATAGCTTGTCTGAAAACTTGGAGTACAATGCAAATTATGAAGCTTTTATCATTGAAGCTACAGATAAACTGAATCATGTTACGAGTGGGACTTTACCAATTGCTGTTACCGATGTAATGGCACGTCCTGTCATTACATTCGATCCGGAAGAGATTGTATATGATGAGATGGATGAAAATCCGGTAATTCCCCGTACTACTTTCGAAGTTGTTTCGGAAGCCGGCTTGAAGGTTGTGGAAGTGTATTTGGTATCTGCCACCGGACAGGAATCAAAAGGAAGTGTGGAACTGAATGGCAAAAAGGATTTCTCGTATGACGAGATGATTAATTACAAAGAAGGCGATAAAGGTTTCAAAGTAAAAGCAGTGGATATATATGATAATGTGACCATTTCAACTTTACCAGTGGAATATAGAACAGTGCCAATACCTGTATTGACCTTGCCTGAATTGCCTATTTTTGCTACAACGGATGCTAAACAAGGAGTGCCGGTAAAGGTGGAATCTGTACGTGGAGTTCACGAAGTGATTATTTACCGTATTGAAAACGGACAGGAAATCGAAGTCTTACGGGAACAGAAGAATGGTGAGAAACAATTGGATTACACTCCGGAAATTGATTTTACTGAAACTACGTCTCAAATTAAAGTGGTGGTTTCTGATGGGAGAGTAGGAAAAGAAGCTGTCGGAACTGTGAAAGCATATGTAAATATGGACGTTGCTACTGTGAATATATCCAGTAAGACTTTTGCTAATAGTGCGCACGAAAAATATCCGGATGCTTATGGATTGCTGTCTTTCAAAGATTTGAAAACTTATTCTATTGATTATGCATTAACCAGCGCAGATAATGCGAAGAATGTTGATTTGAAATTCTATTGTATGGGAAAAGGCTCAAATGTGGATTCAGAACCTCGTCTGTATTCAATAAATGCGGCAAAATCTGATGAGTATAAAGGTTCTAATGGTGCAGGTCTGAACACTGCGGCAGTAAAGAATAGGACTATGTTAGCCAAACTCTCCGACTTTGATTATGATAATGCAACAGTTACTTCTATTGCTTCTGAAATATCAGCTAGCTTGATTGTGAAAGAAGACTTGATTCCTATAACGGAGGGAGATATTATTGCCTTTAAAACTGCATCGACTTCTGCAGCAGGTGGAAATAGGATCGGAGTAATGAGAATTATCAGTATGACACCGTCTACCGGGGAAGGTGTGTTGAAGCCCGGAGATACAACAGCTCGTGTATTAACGGTTGAAATCAAATTCCCTAAGAAGAAGTAAACAGGGTAGTATTACCTAGCGTCTGAAGTCTTAATAGAAAACTTCTTTTCTATTAAGACTAAACTTCCCTTTCATTGGGAATAAAGTTGTTCTCTGTCCGATACAAACTATAAACGAAGCTTCCGTTTTTATAAATGCAAGTTGCGTTTATAAAAACAAAGCTTTCAATTATGAAAACAAAGCTTGCGTTTATAGTTTATAATAGGGATAAAAGAAGTTTGCAACAAGGGGGAAGGG
>USSR01000915.1 GCA_900557355.1 uncultured Bacteroides sp. | reverse complement strand
CCTGCAACTATCCGCAAGTGTTGTACGACCCCACCGGCAACCGCCGTTTCCTCTGCTACGAAATTGAAAAGATCGACCGCCTCGATATCGACTATCCACAGCTTTATGCCCAGATCAAGCATCTGCTGGACAGTGGTTACCGCTACTGGTTCGAAGCCTACGAGAACGATGAGATAGAGCTCAACAACAAGCCTTTCCTCTTCCAGACTCCCGAAGAGGAAATGGTACTGACGCACTTCCGCAAACCGGAACGTTTCGAGAGTTTCAAGTACATGACGGTAAGTGAAATGGCGGAGGAAATCCGGAACAGAACCGGCTATCAATACAACCATGCCGGAAAGATTCTGATAGGAAAGATCCTCACCAAATACGGTTTCCAGTATGTGACAAGCAAGAACATGAGGCGCTACGAGGTGATACTTCTGGAGGCGGAAAGTGTGAGAAATAATCAGTTGTATCAATAAAGATATACCATTAACCAGATATGTACATCCATAGATGAACCGTTAAACAATTCCCAAAAAGAGAAGAAAAAGAAAGAACAACTTCTCTTTTCGGGAATTATTGACTATATTTGTACTTAAATAAAGAAAACATGAATATTGGACAACATCCAGTCAAATTCCGGAATCGGACTTGCTTTTACATAAACATTGCTTCGACCTACGATTTCAACAAGTTTATTTTCAACTTCATGAATCAGTTCTTTTTCCATTTCAGTAGCATCTTTTGTTCACTAATAAACCCTGTTCACAAACAATGAACATATAAATATAATGAACACATCGCATACCTACAAATAAATAAGTAAAAAGAAAGAATACGAATCAGAATCGATAAATCAACTCCCACCCCAGAATATGCCTGTCCAGATCACTCTCGTGCTGGTAGCAATAGAAAACATCTGCCGACCAAGAGGACGACAGTTTAGCTTCCACTCCACCGCGGGCACGGAAGCGGGAGGCATGAAACCATTCATCTTTGCCCAGACCATGATATTGCTCCAAAGAGACATACGGTGACCATGTAGTTACCTTATAAGTAGCTTTCAGGCGGGTGCGGAGACGGAATTCATCCGTTCCGCGTCCGTCGAAAGTATGCTGAAAACGTTCGCGTAGGGTGAACGTCCATTGTCGTTTTTTGAGAGTGAAAGAGACACCTGCATGATAACGATGCCGGGATTTCCAGCCGTCTTCACCACGGTTGCGGTAGTGGTATTCATAACCGCCCTCAGCTTTTAGAAACGGAAGAAGAAGAACGGAAGTACCTACGCCGAAGCCCCAACGGTCTATCTCATCCAATGCGTCACGAGTACGCATCTCAACATCTCCGTAAAGTTCCACTCTGGAGGATATATCGTGCCGGGCTTTCATCTTGTTCCAGGTCACGAAATCACTGTCCTGTGCCTGCAAAGAAGGCAGACTGAAGACAAGCAGTCCTACACACAAAACGACAAATCCCCGCAATACAGAATATTTCTTTAGCATATCATTCTCAAAGGTTTACTTCAACTTATTTTCTTAGAAAATACAAAGCTAAAGAAAGATTCTGTAATAAATCTGTAATACGAATGTAATATTATCAAATTCTAAACTTACAAAGTTCCAGATAACACACAGACAATGACAATTATTCCTGTGAAATCCGTTTCAGGTGTTCTTCTATCTTTTGAAAGAATGATGCCAGATGCGAACCATCTACAAAGGCATGATTTACATAAATGGATAAAGGAAATACCAGACGTCCCTCACGGGTTACCGCTTTACCGGAAGTCATCAAAGGATAACTGCAACCATTACCAGCTTCGGCCAGCGTATAAGTAGTAGCAGTGAAATACATCTTGGGGACAGCGCTTAAATGCACTACATCATAATCTCCCTGTTTTGCCAACTCCTCTTCGGCACCATAAGGATTGCCATCTTCGGGGATATTGGTTATCAACTCATACGCTTCGGCATAAAAGCGTTTGAAATCTTCGTGGTAAGGAATCCGAACCGTATAAAAAGTCTTTCCGGGAACAGCTATCGGAGAAATGATATCCACTTCATCATGAAAAATAACTTGTCCGTTCTTGTCGGTACGATAACGAAGTTCCGGAACTTCATTCGCCGAACGCACTACGGCATACAGATAATAGAGAAAAAAGGAATGACCCGAAGCTCTCGCTGCGGCACTGGCTTCGGTACAATCAATCTCTGTGGTAATGGAATACCAGGAATTTACAAAGCCCCGGAAGAAATTGTAATTGTCCCGGCGCTCCCAAGTCTCGATGTCTACAATATGTCTCATAAAGTTATTGATTAATGAAAAATGCCCGGTCGCATAATATCAGCCGGGCATTCGTTCGTTTATTTTCCTTTCTTATAGTTTTCCAATCCTGTTTGCAAGAACTCGATATACTTAGGAATGTCCTCGTCATACGAATAAGATTTATTCAAAGGGCGACCTTCATTATCTATCAGCACATAGAAGGGCTGTGCATTGGCACCGAATTTAACGCC
>USSR01000914.1 GCA_900557355.1 uncultured Bacteroides sp. | reverse complement strand
ACAAGATATATATTTTGGATTATTGGAATATATGTGCGTATATCTTCAAAAGGATTCGATTTGAGGTAGCAAGCAAAGCAATTCTTGTAACTGATTCATACCAGATATTTGTGATTTTATTTTTTGTGCCTGTGAGATATGATGAAACTAAGTCATTGATAAGGTGGTAAGTGAAATTTCATTTACTGCCTTATTTTTTTATCTAATTCTTTCTATCTTTAAGGCATAATTTAAGATTAGAGATATGGAAGATATAAAGCCAATAGATAAGTTTACATTAGACAAATATGTAAAAGAAGAAGATGATTTGCTAGAATATGTAGAAATGTTGGGTTGTAAATGTCACCCTGACTATGATTTCATAAGGGTTAAAAAGGAGATAGAGGATAGAACAGAGACAAATGAAACAGAAGTAGCAACAGAACAACAAGCAACAGAACAACAAGCAGCAGCAGAAGAAGAAGAAGAAACAAAGTACGTATTCATGGGTACAACTGTAACACAAGAATTTAAGAAACGGTACAATGCAAAAGTGCTTAATGCTCGCTATACATTTGAGAAATATATACAGTATAAGGATATACAAAATACTTTGGAAGCACTAAATATAGATAGAGAAAAATTCTGGTATCTATTATTGTTTGTTTCTGATTACATTTATGGAAGTTGTTTGGAAGGAATTAAGGTTAAAGAAACTTCAAGAGTATTAGTGGAGAAACTCATGCAACAGCTTGGGAAGAATATTGGTAATAGTGGCTGTATATTATCTTTTATAAAACCAATGACACTAACATTAAAATTACAGGAAAAACATCGCTCTATAGAAATTGACGACCCTATATCATTAGCTTACATTTATCTTGTATATGAAGCAGGGAAGGACTATTTCAGTAATGATAAGCCAACAAGATTTGATACACAAGGAATAGATAGAAAAGGCAAAGACACAGAATATAAAACTATTCTAGTAGCAATGTTCTATAAATTATTGAAGAGTTTCTTTAAACTATTGCCCAAAACAAATACAAGTAAATCTGCAAAAGCATATAGTACAGTTTCTTTGAATAAGACACTATTAATTTCAAGACTTGTTTATTTGACTAACCTATCCAAAGACAAACGGTATACGGGAGTTGATGAGAAAAATAGCAAGCTGTGTCCTAACTTCATAAAAGACCAGATAAAATCTTACAAAGATTATGAAATTCTTAGAGCTAACAAATTTTATAAATGATTCATCAAGGAGGGGTAAATTTATTGGGCTGTTTTTACCCCTCTTACCACCTCTCAAAACATTGCCTTTATTCATATTTCCATTGTAATTTTGCCACCAGAAAGGAACGAAAGTAGAAATGTTTCTACTGGGCAGTCTGATTTTTAATTATGAATAAAAAAAACGAATTAGCACTTCAAGTTTTAACACTAGCAGTGCTGGCAAGTAAAGGAATCAAGATAGCTAGGCTATCAGGTAATCGTAACTTTGACGAAAAGGTGGTTAAAGCCAAAATGAAGTCCATGAAGGCAAATGGAATGTTAGTTCCCGCTATCATAGTGGATGCAAAGAAAGTTATAGAAGCCGGATTGGAAATTGTAGATTTTGAAACGGGAGAAATCATTAGCGCAGCTGATGCAGCCCGGTACGTTGTGTTAGTGGATGCAAACCACCGTTACAAAGGTCATCTAAATCTTCTGGAAGCTAACAAGGACTTAAAAGATGAAGAGAAGTACAAAGGTGAGTTCTATCTTATCTATGCTTTGAATGAAGAAATTGCAGTCTCGAGAATGTTTTCAGAAATTAACGTCTGTACAAATCCTTGGAAAGGTGGTGATTTCACAAAAGGAGCTAAAATGGTATGTAAAGAACCGCTTCCAGTATTAGACTTCATAGAGAAGCTTACAGATGAAGGCTACCCGTTACCAACAGCTTCCAAATGGGCTACTTTCAAAGGCGACATTACTAAAAAGATTATGGCAGATGCAATGGCGGGTAAGATAAGTGACAAATTACGGAAAACTAATGGTCTGAAAAGGGGTGAGAGATTATTAAAAGCGGCATCCGAACACCTCTCTAAAGAGGTTCTTAAAAGTCGAACTCTCATTGATTGGGCTATCAAGGAATACGAAGAAGCAGATGATGAACAAAAAGTTAGTGTGATTAACAGTCTGGTTGGCTTCTTTTCAAGTTTGAACAAAGAGAAAGCAGAGCAGATAGAGAAAGCCAAAGGGCAGCGAGGTGGTGATACCAAAGAGACCATTATAAATCGTCTTCTTAACAATTTCTACGAGCAGTTCACACAATCTCAAAGCACTTCTACTGATGAGTAAAATTAAAAGCCAGTTATCGAGATGATAGCTGGCTTTTGTTTTTTTCCAGTTTAGTAATTTACAAATTTAGCTAATTAATATAATCCTAGTAAATTCTTTCCTAAAATTATCGATGAATAGGGGTAAAAAATATATCTTTGTAGTGGTTGAAATGAGATGTTGTCACAGAATTTAATAACCGAT
>USSR01000913.1 GCA_900557355.1 uncultured Bacteroides sp. | reverse complement strand
CAAGCCGATGCATCTTTCAATACGGAAACGGACTCAATTTCGGAAGGATCGATATCACTGTAATTTCTTCCCGGAATACCATCTACTACCACCAAAGCAGAACCAAAACCGCGAATTTTCAAATCGGCACCATCTGAACCCGGTTCAGCACTAGTCTGACGGGAAAAGACTCCGGACACACGCCCTGTCAACGCATTCTCCAGATTGGGGACTGTGGACTTGACTAATTCCTGATTGTTTATAGTCGAGACGGAACTGATTAATTTCTCACGTGTACGGGTCGTATATCCTACCACAACCACTTCATCAATTGTTTTTGTATCTTCAACCAACACCACTTCTGACAGCTTATTCATTTCTTTTGCCGAATAAGTCACAGGAGCGAAACCTATATAGGAGAAAATAATCTTCGAATCATCCGAAGGCACATGAATGGAATAAGCTCCATTAAGATCACTGACGGTCCCGATATTAGTACCTTGCACTACAATACTAACTCCGGGCAACGGTTCACGAGACTGGTCGAATACCACTCCTTTTACAATAGAGCTTTGACCTTCTTTCTTCGTTTTTTCCTGCAATACTTTCTTTTTAATAGTTATCTGTTTTTTATTAATGCTATAGGCAAGCTCCATGTTAGCAAAAACTTTATCCAGAATTTGCTCTACTGTCATGTTTTTGAAACGTGCAGGAACCTTCACATCCTTATCTATCAATACGTCATAGTAGAAAAAGACATAATCACTCTTTTCTTCTATCTTCTTAAAAAGTTCCATTAGTCCCAACTCTTTATAGTCCAAAGTAATTGTTTTCTTCTGGGCATACAATTCAGTAGGAAAAGCGGATAGCAGAAACACACCCAATGCTAGAAAAAAGCATATAAAGGGCCTTCTCACACTTAGGCAAGTGTGATTCTTTTTTTGATGTTTTTCATTCATCTGTTTAAGAATTAAAATTATACTTCAATATTTTAAGGCTATTCTATTACGAATAAAACTGGCTGGTATCCTTTCCCTCTCAAAAGGATAAATTAGAGTATGGTTTTTCACATATTAATCATAGGCTATTTTTTCTTTATTGTTACTTTATAAACATTGTTTTCCTTACTTATTACCACAGGAGCCGTTTCTGTGATAGTATTCAATATCTGTTCGATCGTATCGTCCAAATTCAGTTTTCCGCTACAAGTGATTTGTTGTTGTTTATCATAATCAATTCTTACGTTATAGTATCTGGACAGTTGTTTGAGTATTCCGCCAAGCTCTGTGTTTTTAAACGATAATCGTCCCTCCTTCCACGACACATAATCCTCCACATTCACTTTATCTACCACATATTTATCAGTGGATTGCCTGAACCGGTCATTGGGTAAAATACGTACAGATTCTCCATTAGATGCTGTTACCTCCACTTTACCTGTAACCAGCACAACACTTTTCTCTACATCTTCCCGATAAGCCGAAACATTGAAAGAAGTTCCCAACACTTTTACTCCCATATCCGACGTCTTAATAATAAAAGGTTTCTCCGGATTAGGAGTCACGTCAATATATATTTCTCCATCTACATATATTTCACGCTTCTTATCCTCAAAATGTGTTGGATATAGAAGCACCGTTCCTGCATTCGCCCATATTTTCGTACCATCGCAAAGAGTGACACGGGCACGTTTGCCATACGAAACAACTAATTTATTAAATTCCCCTTCACCAGCATCTGTCATCATTTGATCGTAAGCCAAATCCGGATATCCTTCAAAAGTTTCTTTCAACTGATCGTCAACAAAAAGCTGCGTTTTACCACTCATAAACACAGAGTCATTCACTTGCAACAAAGCTAGATAATCAATTGCCGGAGCACTTTTCCAAATAACCTCTACCGAAACAAACAGGATAAGAATAGCTGCCGCAACTGAAGCGCTCCACCATCTCATCTTATACAATCGATGTTTACGTTGAGACATTTTCCGATTTTGAATGGCTTGTTCCAGTTTCAAACAAGCATTATCCACTTCTTTTGGGGGTAAAACCGGCTTTTCCCACTTCAACGCCGCCAGTCTCTCCATCGCTTCTTTTAAATACGGCTCACGATCGGGACAATCGGCAATGATTTTTCGATAATAATCTCCTTCTCCGGAATAATACCAGAAAAGAAATAAATCATCGTTCAAAAAATCGGCTGTAGTATATGATGAATATTCTTTCATTATTTATTTCAATTAAAGACCTGTTTACTATATATACGAGATTCGTATGCCTTTCATCTCCTTTTTTCCTCAAAAAAATAAATAAAAAAGCAGAGAGGTATAGGTTTACGCTCCCCGCCTTCCGTATACAATACTCTTTTTCAATTATTTAAAGACAGAAACGCCATGCAGGTATAAGATAAGAAAAAACAGAAAATAATCTTTTGAATCCAGTTTTCTTAATTTCTCCATCGCTTTAAAGACTTGTCCGCGCACCGTTTGAATTTTCATATCCAGCATTACCGCAATCTCTTCATAAGGCATTTCCTCTATAAACT
>USSR01000912.1 GCA_900557355.1 uncultured Bacteroides sp. | reverse complement strand
GTTTTTTGAGTATAAAACGTATATTGAGATGCCACCCGTTTGCGAAAGGTGGATATGATCCGGTACCGTAGCTTGCCCTGTTAAATCAGGAGGATTAATTAGAATGGTTGATGTTATATTGACGACCTATCAAGGATCCATTTTGGGACCGATTGCTAGGATGCTTGGACAGATTTTGGAATGGCTGTATCTGTTCATGTCAAAACTTGGAATTGAGAATGTAGGAATTTGCATGATATTGTTTACTTTTATTGTAAACTTATTAATGTTTCCTTTAGTATTAAAACAACAGAAATTTGCTAAGATGTCCAGTATTATGAATCCGGAGATCATGGCAATTCAGCAAAAGTATAAAAATAAAAAAGATCAGGCATCTCAGCAAAAGATGTCAATGGAGACACAGGCTGTATATCAAAAATATGGGGTAAGCCCGGCAAGCGGATGCTTGCCAATGTTGATCACAATGCCTATTCTTTTTGCTTTGTATCGCGTTATATATAATATACCGGCATATGTAACACCAATATACAATATGTACACAAACGTGGCTGAATCTGTTCGTAAGTTAGGAATTAGCGTTTCTGATCTGAGTCAGATGACAAACAGTAAGACGTATGTTATTCAGAATGCAGTTAATGCGAAGAGTTCTGCGCTTAACTATTATATAGATGTGTTAGGACAGTTTAATCAGGATGCATGGGATAGTTTGGCGAATACATGCAATAGCAAGGGATTTTCATCAATTGCTGACATGGTATCTGATGTAGGAAGTCAGGCATTTCATATTAATTCCTTTTTGGGTCTTAATATCTCAGATCTGCCAGTTGTTCCATTTATCGGAGGTGCAGCATTATCTGCCAGTGTATTGATCCCGATATTATCTGTAATTACTCAGATTATAAGCATGAAGCTTAGTATGGCATCGACACCACAGACGCAGAATTCCGATAATACTGCGATGGCATCCATGAATATGATGAATAAAGTTATGCCATATGTAACTGGTGTAATGTGCTTTATGTTCCCAATTGGTGTTGGTATTTATTGGGTTGCCGGCAATGTATTTCGTATATTGCAGACATTGGCTATTGATGCATATTTTAAGCATACTGATATGGATGCAATTATTGCAAAAAATACAGAAAAGGCAAAGAAAAAGTATGAAAGACTTGGGATTGATCCCAATACTGCTTTTTCAGATGTGACAAAACAGCGTACAAGCAACATTAATACTACAACAAAGACAACGCAGCAGCGTAAGAAAGTAAACCGACCGAAGAAATCTTTAGCAGATAAGGATTATAAAAGGCCGGAAACAAATAAAAAATATAAAGAGGGAAGTATTGCTTCTTATGCAAATATGCTTGCAAGAGACAATAATGATAACAAATAGTAATTTACTTTATGTCTACGTACACTTGGCATGAAGTAAAAGATACGTGAAAGAGTGTGCAGAAATGAGGTTTATTATGTCAGAATGGCAGGAGTTTACAGCAAAAACAGTTGATGAGGCATTAACAAATGCAGTTGTATCTATGCAGACATCAAGTGATCAGTTGGAATATGAAGTAATTGAGGAAGGATCAAGCAGATTGTTAGGATTGATCAGCAAACCTGCAAAGATTCGTGCTCGCGTAAAACTTTCTTTGGATGCTATCGCTTTTAATTTTTTGGACAAGGTGTTCCAATCAATGGGAATGCAGGTAAACATTGAAATTACGATCGATGAAGTTGAAAATCAGATGAACATTGATCTTTCTGGTGAAGAGATGGGTATTTTGATCGGTAAGCGCGGAATTACCTTAGATTCTCTTCAGTATTTGGTTAGTTTAGTTATTAATCGTAATACAGAAGATTATATGAAGGTAAAGCTTGATACTGAAAATTATCGTGAAAGAAGAAAAGAAACACTGGAAAATTTAGCACACAACTTGGCACATAAAGTTAAGAGAATTCACAGACCGGTATATTTAGAGCCAATGAATCCTTATGAGCGTCGAGTTATTCATTCTGCTTTGCAGAAGGATAAATATGTTGAAACACATAGCGAGGGAGATGAGCCATATCGCAAAGTGGTAATTACATTGAAGCCGGGTGTGGATACAGGTTACGAGCGTCGTGGAAAATATTCTTATGGCAATTCTCGTTATGGAAAAAGAAATAACGGAGGATACCGTAAAAAATATAATAATTCTTATCAGAAGAAATATGATGAGTATGAGAAAGATTCTTCTGAAGATGTTCAGGATAATGAATAATAGCATTAGGAATCGAGGAAAGGGGCTGGTTTGGCTCCTTTCTTTTTCAATTGAAATAGTTTTTAAATAATGTAAAGGTGGATTTAGATTTACACATTTTGTAATAAGACAAATAGGAGACAGCAATGGAAGAAAAAACAATTGTTGGAATTGCTAGTGCTGCAGGTGGCGGGATTGGCATCATTCGTGTAAGTGGATCAGAATCAATGAAAATTGTTGATTCGATTTTTCATCCGGGAAAATTTAATAACGAAGAAAATGAAGCATTGATAGATAAATG
>USSR01000911.1 GCA_900557355.1 uncultured Bacteroides sp. | reverse complement strand
ACCTGTGCAGTTTCAATATTCTTAAGAAGTGCACGATATCTCTCTTCGTGGTGCTTCTCAATCTGTTTATTGTCAATAAATAATAGTAATAATTACTATTATTATAATAATCAATATTACTGATTACATTTCATTTAAAATAATCATTCAATCATCATTTTTTCCGTTCAAAAACATATTCTGCATCTGATGATAAATCAGAGCGGAATGAATAGCCTAGTCTATCAAATTTCTTAATATCCTCAGGATTTTCAATTCTGTTTTCAGCCATGAACCTAACCATTTCACCACGGGCCATCTTAGCATATGTACCTTTTGTCACCAGTTTATCTCCTGATAACTCACAAAATGTAATCGTAATGTATCTATCCTGTCGTGTCAGATATTTTTCTATGCACTTAGAGTATTCTTTCGATGCCAGATTGATTATAATCCTGCTGTTATCAATCACTGAGCGGTATAATAACTCTCCCCAGTACTCATACAGATTTTTTGTTTCTCCTATTCCAACCTTCGCCTGCATTTCCAAACGATAAGGTGTCACACCATCCCTTGGTTTTAGCACACCATAAAATGCAGATATTATTCTCAAATGATTTTGTACATACTCGAACTGACTGTCCTCAAACACGGATGGAGCCATATATTGAAAAGCAATTCCTTCATATGATAAGACAGCTGGGGTAAGTAAATGATAAAGATCCATGTTTTCCAATCTATTGAAGTTCTGTTCTGTAATTTTGTCATTACATTTCCAGATAGTCTTCAGTTCTTCTTTTGACTTACTTTTCAACCAACTTTGTATCTCTGTCGTCTTTTCAATAAATTCAGGCAATCCATCCGGCGCTATGCTGTCAGTATCTGTAATCATCTTTTTAGCAGGGGATAATATTATCTTCATTAATCTAATTCCTTGAGCATATTTTCAGGATCATCTGCAGCCTTGACTTTATCATTTGCCTTTATAATAATCCCCTGTTCATCAATAAGATATGTGGTTCTTACTACTCCCATAGAGACTTTGCCATAATTTTTCTTTTCTTTCCATACATCATATGCTTCAATAACTTTCCGCTCTGGATCTGCTAAAAGTGTAAATGTCAATCCATATTTTTCCTCAAATCTCTTATGAGAGGATACAGAATCCTTACTGACTCCAAGAATAACTGCTCCTTTTTCGGTAAACTGAGGGTATCGCTCAGAAAACCCACATGCCTGTTTCGTGCATCCCGCTGTATTATCCTTGGGATAGAAATATAAAATCACTTTTTTTCCTGTATAATCCGATAATCTATGTATTTTCCCATTTTGATCTGGCAACTCAAAATCCGGTGCCTTAACCCCTACTTCCAACATTATTTATCCCTCCCTTTCTGTATCTTTCTCTTTATTCGCCTTTTTCTTCCTATTCCCGGTAATCATTTTATGACCTGTATATATCGCCATTACCATACATAACATAGAACTTAAAGCAAAGTATTTGTGACTTGATTTTTGCTTTTTATATCCAGTGTAAAAAGTCCCAAGCATTGTGATCAATGCTCCTACTGACCAATATTTATGTGCTTTCATGTAATTCCTCCATTTTTTCAGTGTATTCAATTCTAATTATACGCTACCATATTCCTATGTCAATTTGATAATAGAGCATTCCTATAAAATTTTTCAAAATATCATTGTCATAACTATGTATTGTTATCCTTTAATTTTTCTTTGAAATAATTGACAAAAAGCTTGCTTTCAGGAGATTACTATTTAATCTCATTTCCATCTATATATAGTTGAAATTTATCAGGATTATTGACAACATCATAGTCCTTTCCGTATTCTACAGGTCTATATTCGGCTGTCATTACCGATTCCCCGTCTTCAATATCCTCTTTCCATAAATAGATGTTCATATCAATGCTCGTCGCATATCCTCTGTCTGTGGAGAATTTTGTCGAATGAAAAGAGACTTTACAACTTAAAATTGGATAAAAAGGACAAAAAAAGAAGAGCTGCTTGCTCTTCCCATATAGTAGTAGTAAAATAATATGTCATGCCAGCGCAATATATTACCTAGAATATCGCTATAACAGGAAAGGGACTGCATTGTGACAGCCCCTAGTTTACTTCATCATGTTGTCTACATTCTGAGTGAACTCATTCCCTGGTTTATTTTAGCATCGATCTGGATTTTGTTTCATAAAGATAAATTTTGCCACAGAGCGGTCGTATGTTTTAATGTGTCCAAACAGCCAGTCGATTACATTTTTCTGTACAACTTCACTGAACTGATCTGTTGGTCCTTCATACTCCTGAAGGTATTCATACAGTTCCTGAATTGTCTTTTTAAACTCTTCATGTTTTTCATAATGTTTTTCACGCTCTGGATAACCGGATTTTTCCTGAAGCTTTTCCTCTTCTTTGAAATGAAAGTCAGTATATTCATCCAGATAATCCAGCATTTTGATTGCTTTTACTTTGCTGTCGCCATTTTGACAGGCAGTTACAAAGTTCTGGATACGGTCGATCAATTCTTTATGCTGGGTATCAATTGTTTCAAT
>USSR01000910.1 GCA_900557355.1 uncultured Bacteroides sp. | reverse complement strand
TTTTCTTTCAAAGAACATTTTTCTTATAAAGTTGTTCTATAAGAGTATTTAGAACAACTATTATTCACAATAAAAAAGAAAGGATGAACTATGAAACGGAAACATTTAGTTGCCATTGGTGTATCGATTGCTATTCTCTTGTTACTTTATTGGCTGTTGGTGGCCGAAGATATGAACGCTTGGCTGACCGTTAATTGATTTTTCGTGACTTTCTTGTGGAGTTGTGCGGATAAAAATGTATCTTCGCAAAAAATCATAAGCTCATGAAAGGAATAAGTAACTCATTTTTGCGTACGATATGTGCGCTGGTAATCGGGCTGATATTGGTGATGTTTCCCAATGAGGCAGGTGATTACTTGGTTATAACCATTGGCGTTGTGTTTCTGATACCATCGCTCTTAAGTATTATCGGGTATTTTGCAATGACTGCGGAGGAAAGGCGGCGCCTTCCTATTGAAGGGATCGGCAGCCTGCTGTTTGGTCTGTGGCTGATTATTATGCCCGGTTTCTTTGCAGATTTGCTGACATTTGTATTAGGATTCATTCTTGTGTTGGGTGGTGTGCAGCAGATTGCATCGCTTTCCGCAGCCCGTCGCTGGATGCCGGTTCGTGTGGGGTTTTATATCATTCCGGTCCTTATTCTGATTGCAGGACTGATTGCGTTGTTCAATCCGACGGGAGTACGTTCCACGGCATTTATCATTATTGGTATCACCAGCATAGTGTATGCAGTTTCCGAATTGATAAATTGGTTCACATTCACTCGCAAACGGCCGAAAGCACCGGGTACGCCGGGAGCTTCTTCGAAAGCTGTAGACAATATTGAGGATGCGGAGATCCTGGAAGAACAATGAGTGACAAGCTATAAGTTACAAGTGCTTTTCAGCGTGAGACTATAAATTGTACACCGAAAGGCACTTGTAGCTTGTAGCCTGTAGCTCGTCATTCTATTCCTTCAACCATCCGTTTATTAACTCCATAACTTTTGCCTTTTCGGTTTCGGGCAATGTATTGATACGTGCCAGATGGCTGCCATTCGGTTGGATAAATACATGAATATTCTTCTTGTTCTTCAGCCAGGTGACGCCTGCGGCTGTCCATGGGTCGTTCTGACCGTAAATGAAGATCATCTTCGGGTCCTGTTTCTTTAGAAACTTGGTTATTTTCTTACTTAAAGTTTTGTCGAAAGGCATATCTTTCAACTCTTCGGGAAGCATCAGACGGTGCAGATAGCCTTCACTGGACTGGATGGAGAGATATTGTTTGAACGGTTGGACGTCATAACCATAGTATCCCAATTCACGGGCAGCTTGTACGAAGAAAGAAGCATTGGGACTGTCGGCGGTGAAATATCCCGGTTCGCTGATGGCAAGCAGATGAGAGAAAATTTCATCATCAGAGGCTGTAGTAGCGGGTATGGAGCTGATAGGAGTACCCCACTGCCACAAAGCGAAAGAATATTCCAATACCGAGTAATCGTAAATTTCTTCAATCGGTGCACGGAATGAATAATTCTTTTCAGTACAATACTTTTCAAAACGGGGAAGTAAAGTTGCTTTCCGTTTCAATGCTTCCAATTGGAAATCTTCAATTATCTTGCGGTTTTCCGGTGTTGAAACTTTATGCAGGAAAGGCTCATGGCGTCCATCTTCTACTCCATAACAAAGCGGAGCTACGTAAGGAACGGAAATATCTACATCATCCGGATAGAAAGTGCGGTAAAGAAGGGTAGTCTGTCCTCCTTTGCTGATGCCGGTGGCGATCCATTTGCCCGGATAGATGTTTTTGAATGCGGTGGTGATGGCATGTAAGTCGTCTGCAGAGTTCTCGGCTGTCAGATATTGCCAGTCTTTGGGTTCAGGGGTAGACTCAAGGAAGTATCGGTATTCCACGAATATCATATTGGCATTGAGAAGTTTTGAAAGCTCTTCACGATATTGGGAACGGAGTGCGTAAGCGGCGCCATAGCCTTCGGTAACGATCACTGTGGGGCGATCGAAGCCGACATGAGAAACGATAACGCGTTGGCGAAAGCTGCCTTTCTCCGGATGGCGGTGATCCAGCGGCTGGGTAAAATAGGTTACGTATTTTTCTGAAAACTCAGAAGTTTCCAGTGGGCGGATTTCTTTAATGGCGGAAATCGCGCTGATTTTTTGCTCCAGAACGGTCTGTGCGAAAGAAGAGACTGATGCTGACAGCAAAGCAAACAGCAAGAGTGCTGCATAGCGAATGTGCATGTGCTTCATAATGAATTGTTTTTAATTTATCATCTGGTTTTGTAAATATTGACAAAGGTACGAAAAAGTGATATGCTGGAAAATAAATTACGATGATATTTTAGTTTTCAAAAAAAGAGAGAGAACTACCTCCCGGCACCTCTCCCCCTGCAAACTTAAAACAACCAACAAAAGAAATAGAATGATTTATAAATCATAATCTCAAAACTTATCTTATAAACAAGAGTTCCCTGTATTTTGGCAGCGTCCACATCTGGTTGTCGACAATCAGTTCCAGCTTGTCGATATGATAACGGATCTCCTCCATTGCCGCC
>USSR01000909.1 GCA_900557355.1 uncultured Bacteroides sp. | reverse complement strand
CATAAACCATCTGACCGTTGATAACGATACCGCTACCTACACCTGTACCCAGAGTGATCATGATGAAATCTTTCATACCACGTGCAGCACCATAAGTCATTTCACCGATAGCTGCGGCGTTGGCGTCGTTCGTCAATGCAGTCGGGATACCCAGACGTTCCTCAAACATGGCTGCCAAAGGAATTACACCTTTCCAGGGCAAGTTAGGGGCAAATTCAATAGTACCGCTGTAGTAGTTACCGTTGGGAGCACCAATACCGATACCTTTAATTTTGTCTACGCCACCGTTGGCGATAATCAAAGGTAACAGATTTTTGCAGACTTCGTCTACATAATTATCTACCTGTTCGTGAGCGCCGGTTTTGATAGAGCCGCTTGCAATAATAGTTCCACGTGCATCTACAATACCAAAGACGGTGTTTGTTCCGCCTATGTCAATACCTACTACGTAGGGTTTTTCCATGCTTGAATTCATGATATTAATGTTTTGTTTAAAGGGTTAGTTAATTAGTTTTATGGTTACAAATTACACAAAGAAAAATGATACTTCAAAATCTTTTTGAAAAAAACTTCACCTCATTTGCAACTTTTCGTAACATAGCTGCGTCTAATAGTGAAAATTAATAAGAAACAGACTAAAAACAGAGAGATTCGTGATACAGCTGAAAGACATTAACAAGACCTACAACAACGGGGCACCCCTACATGTGCTCAAAGGCATCAACCTCGAAATTAAACGGGGGGAGTTCGTTTCCATTATGGGAGCTTCGGGTTCCGGTAAATCCACTCTACTGAATATATTAGGTATTCTGGATAATTATGATACCGGTGAGTATTATCTGAATGGTACGCTGATCAAAAATCTCAGTGAGACCAAGGCGGCTGAATACCGGAATCGTATGATTGGATTTATCTTCCAGTCTTTTAACTTGATTTCCTTTAAAAATGCAGTGGAGAATGTGGCACTACCCCTTTTCTATCAGGGAGTGAGCCGTCGCAAACGCAATGCCCTGGCACTGGAGTATCTGGATCGCTTGGGGTTGAAAGATTGGGCGCATCACATGCCGAACGAAATGTCCGGCGGACAGAAACAGCGTGTCGCCATTGCCCGTGCTCTTATCACTCAGCCGCAGATTATCCTGGCTGACGAACCTACCGGTGCCCTTGATAGTAAGACTTCCGTGGAAGTTATGCAGATTCTTAAAGATTTGCACAAGACAGGTATGACTATTGTGGTGGTTACGCATGAAAGCGGTGTAGCCAATCAGACGGATAAGATTATTCATATTAAGGATGGTATTATCGGCAGTATTGAAGAAAATCAGAATCATGATGCTTCTCCATTCGGAAAAGACGGATTCATGAAATAAAAGAATGTACAATGTACAATTTACAACGTACAATTGAAGCTTCGCCAACATTCCGGAAGGCAAATTGTAAATTGTAAATTGTCAAATAGTAAATGAATATATGTTTGATATTTGGCAAGAAATATACGGAACCATCAAACGGAACAAATTGCGTACGTTCCTTACAGGGTTTGCCGTGGCATGGGGCATTTTTATGCTTATCGTATTGCTGGGTGCCGGAAACGGTATTATCCATGCTTTCGACCAATCTTCCTCGGAACGCGCATTGAACTCTATCCGCATTTTTCCGGGATGGACTTCCAAGCCTTATGCGGGATTGAAAGAGGGACGCCGTGTCCGTTTGGAGAATAATGATCTGGAAGCTACCGAAAAGTTTTTTCCGGATTATGTCATCAGTGCCGGTGCTACTGTACGGCAGAGTAATGTAAACGTCAGTTTTGGGCAGGAGTATGTTAATATCTCTCTGATGGGGGTACATCCTAACTATACGGAGGTGGAGACTGTGAAGACTGCAGACGGGCGTTTTATCAACCAGAATGACTTGAAGGAGCGCCGGAAAGTGATGGTTATACATAAGAAAACTGCTGAAATTCTATTCGGTAAGACTCATACGGAACCTATCGGGCAGTTTGTTAATGCAAGTGGAGTGGCTTATCAGATCGTTGGTATCTATAACGACCAGGGAGACCGTGAAGCCAGTGAGGCTTATATCCCTTTCTCTACTTTGCAGACCATTTATAATAAAGGCGAACAGCTGAACAATATCATCTTTACGACTAAGAATCTGGAAACGATAGAGAGTAATGAAATTTTTGAGGCAAACTATCGTAGAGTAATTGGTGCCAGTCGTCGTTTCGATCCTCAGGATAACAGTGCTATCTGGATATGGAACCGATTCACGGATTATATGCGGACGCAAAATGCAATGGGAATGCTGCGTACAGCTATCTGGGTAATTGGTATCTTTACTTTGCTGAGCGGTATTGTAGGAGTTTCGAACATCATGTTGATTACAGTGAAGGAGCGTACTCGTGAATTCGGTATCCGTAAGGCACTTGGAGCGAAGCCGTTATCCATCCTTTGGTTGATAATTGTGGAGAGTGTCACTATCACTACTCTGTTCGGGTATATAGGTATGGTGGCCGGCATTGCCGTCACGGAATGGATGAACTCAGCCTTTGGTA
>USSR01000908.1 GCA_900557355.1 uncultured Bacteroides sp. | reverse complement strand
AGGCACGTCAATACCAGCATTGCCATGTGCCCGGCCAACATATTGGCAAAAAGACGGATCATCAAAGCAAATGGCTTGGTAAAGATACCGAAGAATTCAATAAAAGGCATCATCGGCACAGGTACTTTCAACCACCAGGGCACATCCGGCCAGAAGATATCTTTCCAATAAGTTTTCGTTCCAAACAGGTTGACGGCAACAAATGTAAAGAGTGCCAGCACCATCGTAATAGCGATATTACCCGTCACATTGGCTCCACCCGGAAAGATGGGAATCAGCCCCATGATATTATTTATAAAAATGAAGAAGAACGCTGTCAGCAGGTAAGGCGCAAACTTTCGATATTTCGGTCCTACACAACTCTTGATGATATCGTCGTTCACCATCATAATAAACATCTCCATAAAGCCGATGAAGCCACCCGGAGCCGCACTGCCTTGCGGATGTTTTCGATACCACTGAGCAACAGCTAAAATAATAATCAGCAGCAATACACTGTTAATCAGCAATGACAACGTCACTTTGGTGATCGAAATATCCCAAGGACGTACTTCATTTCCAGCTGCGTCATATTCCACTACTTTACCTTCGTATTTACTACCTGCCGGAGCTATAGAGAATCCCTCGTAAGAACCTTCATTCTCTTCCAAACGAGAAGAGAGAAAAGCATGCCAGCCAGTCTGCGAACTATATACGATAATAGGCAACGGAATAGTAACATGCGTCTTTCCCCATGTAGTGATATGCCATTCGTAAGCATCGCCAATATGTCCGAAGACGATTTCTTTCACATCTACCGTATTTTCTTTCTGTTCGGCAGAAGTGACATCATCCCGTTTGGCTATGCTGTCAAGCTCCGCTTCAACACCCTGTGCCGCAACGGGCAGAGTGGTGAACAGCATTCCCAGCATCAGGAGTATTCCAGTCAATAGATTACGCATTTGTTTCATTTTTCTTTTCTGTTTCTTTCCTACTTCATAAGTAAAGAAGAACCACGTCTCATATATCAAATAGACTATGTAATAAAGGATGAATGTCAACAGAAATAACTTGGCTTCTTCACGTACTGCAAAGCAATACACCACCAAGAGTATCACGGAGAGCAACATTTTCATCACTTTCATCGCCATGTAAAGCAGCAACATCTTCTGCGGGGCATGTTTACGACACGCGTCGAACATAGATATTTCAAAAAAACCGAACAAGAAGAAATACACCGGAATAAAAGGGTATCCTCCGAAATAGTGTCCAGGTAATAGATAATGTAAAATCCCTGCGCCCACCCATCCTGCTATTAACGTTAACAGGGTGATCTGGTATAAGAAATTGCGTTTTGTCAAGCTGATACTCATAGTACTAAATTAAAAATTAGAAATAAAAGATAATTCCGGAAAAGGAAACATTAGTCAACACAGGCGGAAACCACTCCACCGCTTAACTCAACGAACCCACCTTCGATATCAAGAGTCTGTTCTTCGCCCCCTTCCGGTACATATATCACCTTTCCTTCACGAAGTGAGGACACGATGGGTGCATGTTGCGGAAGAATGGTAAACGTTCCTATCGTTCCAGGCAGCGTTACACTTTCAATCTCTCCATTATATATTTCCTTTTCAGGAGACACTATGTTCAAATACAACTTCTTCATAGCCTCTTTCCCTTGTCTTCTAATTTTTAACCATTTACTTGTTCCAATAACTTCTTGCCTTTCTCTATTGCTTCTTCAATCGTACCAACATTCAGGAAAGCAGGTTCGGGCAGATAGTCCACCTCACCATCCAAAATCATCTTAAAGCCTTTGATGGTATCTTCTATTGGCACCATCGTTCCCGGTACACCGGTAAACTGTTCGGCAACTGCAAACGGTTGCGACAAGAAACGTTGTACACGGCGTGCACGATTCACTAATGTACGGTCGGCATCCGAAAGCTCTTCCATACCAAGAATAGAAATAATATCCTGTAGTTCCTTGTTACGCTGCAAGATTTGTTTCACCCGTTGTGCCACTTCATAATGCTCTTCTCCTACAACATGCGGGTCAAGGATACGTGAAGTGGATTCCAAAGGATCCACAGCAGGGTAAATACCCAACTCAGTAATCTTACGACTCAATACCGTCGTGGCATCCAAGTGTGTAAATGTAGTAGCAGGCGCCGGGTCGGTCAAGTCATCAGCAGGTACATATACAGCCTGCACGGAAGTGATAGAACCATTGCGGGTAGAAGTGATGCGTTCTTGCATCGCACCCATTTCAGTAGCCAACGTTGGTTGGTAACCTACAGCCGAAGGCATACGTCCCAGCAAAGCAGATACTTCGGAACCAGCTTGTGTAAAACGGAAAATATTATCTATAAAGAACAATATATCACGCGAGCCACCGGTTTCAGCACCCTGGTCGCGGAAAGACTCAGCTACTGTCAGTCCGGATAATGCCACAGATTGACGTGCACCGGGAGGTTCGTTCATCTGACCGAATATTAAAGAAACCTGTGATTTCTCCACTTCATTGTAATCCACTTTAGACAAGTCCCAGTTTCCTTCTTCCATACTTTTCTTGA
>USSR01000907.1 GCA_900557355.1 uncultured Bacteroides sp. | reverse complement strand
GCGGATTGTGTGCCACTAAATGCAAAGCCTCATGTATCAATAGCCCGGAACAAACCATTGACTACAGCCGTTGCATAGATTGCTTTGATTGTTTGGGTGAGTGTCGCCAGAATGCACTTAGCTATACCATTTCCTTTAAAACCAAGAAACAGGTGACTGACGCTTCCAAACGCCGCTTTTTGCTTGCCGGGCTGACAACTGCCGCCGCAACTCCCAAAGTAATGGCGCAAGCTCAGAATGTAGCTGCGGCTGCAGCCGGAATGAAAAGTGATAAACGCCAGACACCTATAACGCCGCCGGGATCTGTCAGTCAGGAACATTTTCAGGCACATTGCACTTCGTGCCACCTGTGTGTCAGTAAATGTCCCTCTCATGTATTGAAACCTGCTTTTATGGAGTATGGTTTAGGAGGAATGATGCAGCCGACCGTCTTCTTTGAAAAAGGTTTCTGCAATTTTGATTGTACTGTATGCGGGGATGTCTGTCCCAATGGAGCTATCCTGCCACTGACGAAAGCGCAAAAACACCTAACACAGATGGGCAAAGTTGTTTTCATCAAAGAGAATTGCATCGTCTATCGGGACGGTACCAGTTGCGGGGCTTGTTCGGAGCATTGCCCTACGCAAGCTCTGTCTATGATTCCTTTCAAGGACGGGTTGACAATTCCTCATATTGATACGGAAATTTGTGTAGGTTGTGGCGGTTGTGAATACGTCTGCCCTGCCCGCCCTTTCCGCGCCGTATACATCGAAGGAAATGTCGTACAGCAAGATGCTAAACCCTTCACCGATAATCATCAGGAAGAAATTCAGGTAGATGATTTCGGCTTTTGATTGAATATTTTCCCGATTCCCACTGACGCCTGTCTTCGATTGTATAAATTGGGGGCAGGCGTTGCTTTTTCTCTATACTTAGCACATTTTTCTCCCTTTTTACTTTCAACCTACGATAAAATCACTAATTTCGTGGCGAACAAATATATGGTAGATTTTTTACATGGAGGCAACATCAAATAATTGGTTTACGAACAAATATCCTATAGGATATGCTTTGAGCGGTGGTTTTATCAAGGGTTTCGCGCATCTGGGCGTGATGCAGTCATTGTTGGAACATGACATCAAACCTAATATCCTTTCGGGAGTAAGCGCAGGGGCTTTGGCAGGTGTGTTTTATGCAGACGGTAACGAACCGCATAAAGTGCTGGATTATTTCTCCGGGCATAAATTCCAGGACCTGACCAAATTAGTCATACCGAAAGTGGGATTGTTCGAGTTAGGCGAATTTATTGATTTCCTGAAAACCAATTTGAAAGCAAAGACGATGGAAGAATTGCAAATACCTCTCATCATCACTGCAACCGACCTTGATCACGGACGTGTGGTGCATTTCCACAAAGGGAATATTGCCGAACGTGTGGCAGCTTCCTGCTGTATGCCTGTCCTCTTCTCTCCTGTAAAAATAGAAGGAACACATTATGTAGATGGTGGGGTATTTATGAACTTACCTGTATCTACCATCCGGCGTGTTTGCAGCAAAGTGGTGGCAGTAAATGTTAGTCCGCTACTGGCGCACAAATATAAGATGAATATTGTAAGTATTGCCATGCGTTCCTACCACTTCATGTTCCGTGCCAATACGTTCCCCGAACGGGAAAAAGCGGATTTATTAATAGAACCGTATAATCTGGATGGATACAGCAATACCGAACTGGAAAAAGCAGAAGAGATATTTATGCAGGGATACAATGCCGCTAACACTCTTCTGGATCAGTTGAAAGCGGATCAGGGAACCATCTGGAAAGATGAAAATAATTATCAAATCATAAAATAAAAATAGAATGGGGAAAGATGAAAAAATGATTATCTATCAAGTGTTTACGCGCTTGTTTGGTAACAATCATAATCACTGCATCAATAACGGGAACATAACGGAAAACGGATGCGGTAAAATGGCAGACTTTACAGCCAAGGCACTCAATGAAATAAAGAAGTTGGGAGCCACCCATATTTGGTATACCGGTATCATAGAGCATGCCACGCAAACGGATTATCGCCGTTACAATATACGTCCCGATCATCCGGCTATTGTTAAGGGAAAAGCAGGCTCTCCTTATGCCATCAAGGATTATTATGACGTGGATCCAGACTTGGCAAATGATGTACAGGAACGTATGAAGGAATTTGAAAATCTGGTACAACGAACTCATCGCAGCGGTCTGAAAGTCATTATCGATTTTGTACCGAATCACGTTGCCCGCCAATATCATTCGGATGCACAACCTGATGGAACTTCACAATTGGGTGCGAATGATGATCCTAATTACGCTTTCAGTCCATATAATAATTTTTACTATATTCCTCAATCCGAATTGCACGGTCAGTTCGACATGAAAGGATCGGCTGCTGAACCCTATAAAGAATGTCCTGCCAAGGCTACGGGAAACAATCGTTTCGACGCTTATCCCAACATTGCCGACTGGTACGAAACCGTAAAGCTGAATTATGGAGTGGATTATCAAAATGGTGGAACCTGTCACTTCAATCCCACTCCGGATACCTGGACAAAAATGCTGGATATTCTTCTT
>USSR01000906.1 GCA_900557355.1 uncultured Bacteroides sp. | reverse complement strand
AGTGGATATATGAAAGCAAATACCGGAGCTGAACGAAGTGTCATTATTACAATCACAGCCGGAAAAGAGGAGGCCAAATTCACACTCAAACAATTAGCAGGCAATGGTTCAAATCCTGTTCCAGATCCGGAAAACCTTCGGGATATGCAAGCATGCTTGAGATTCCAGCGTTAAAAGGTGGAAGTATGAACCAATTTATCACTCATACAACTAAACGGAATGGCAAAGATTACCCAACTTATAGTTTGGAATACAGTTACAAGTATAAACATTCTTATTGGATAGCTTATCGTTTCGACAATACAACAGGCGGAAATGTTGGACGTAATGAAGCATACAAACCCGATCCTGAATTACCATCACAATATGCGGCAAAGCACAACGACTATACAAATTCCGGATATACTAGAGGGCATTTATGCGCATCATCAGACAGACAGTACTCCAAAGAGGCCAATCAACAAACATTCTATATGTCAAACATAAGCCCGCAATCTGGTAACGGATTCAATCAAAGTGGAAGTGCCTGGAATACGGGAGAAGACAAAGTACAAGCATGGGGATATAACATTTCAAGATCAACAGATACACTATATGTTGTAAAAGGAGGAACTATTGGAGAAGGCATGATAAAAGGATATATAAAAAATGAGATAGCTATTCCAAAATATTTCTTTATGGCAGTACTTTTCCGTAGCGGAGATAATTATAAAGCAATAGGATTTTATATGCCTCACGAAAATCTTAAAGATGATCCTGACAAAAAAGACCCAAAGAAATATCTCATGTCGATTGATGCTTTGGAACAAGAAACTGGCATAGATTTCTTCCATAATCTACCCGACAATATCGAAAATACAGTAGAAGCAACTTATAATGTAAATGATTGGCAGTGGTAAAAAACAAGACACGTTACTAGCAATCATTAGATAAAAGATTTCATGTGATTTTTAAATATAATAAAAAAGAGGGGTGCACATTAATCTGGCATACCCTCTTTTAATATTTAGTCCTGAATTTTTATTATCCAGGCATCTTTACAAATCAGGAATAGCTTATTCATCCTTCATCATCCAGCAACCACCTCCACACCGGCACAACCCGAATCGTCTTCTCTCCTTCTACGATCATTTCCTCTTCGTCTCTGGTAATAATACACAGATCATCCACTGCCACATTTTCTGCAAGTTTCAGTAAGGCATTCACTTCTCGTTTTCGAGTCTCCGGATCTTTTAAACTATATGATACTTGTATGGCCTTATGCCCTTCATCCAGATAAAAGTCTACTTCTATATTCCGATGATAGAAATATAAATCATCGCCATACCGTTTTTTTAATGTAACTGCCACGAGATTTTCCAATAAAGAAGTTTCCGGATCCATTAAAAACAGACTAAGTATTCCATTATCCATAAAATAATATTTTTTATTGGACACTTTATCGGCTAACTTACTAGCGTAGTTTTCTAAAGAAAACATGATCCAGGTATCTTCCAGATAATTCAAATAGTCTATAATAGTATCAGTGGTAATCTTCTTGCCTGTGGAAGATACTAAATTAGCCAGACGAGTGAAAGAAGAAGGCTGCTTCACGCTTTCAGCCAGTTTTCGAATGAGTACCTTTAACGCCATATCATTTCGAATAGAATAACGAGCCACTAAATCACCGAAGAATATCTTATTAAAAAGACTACTCAGCCATTGTCGTTTCTCTTGTCCCTCGGCCACTAACAGTTCGGGTAAACCACCAAAACGAAAGTAAGTATCGAAATGTCGGACTACCTCCGAACGGTTCTTATAAATCCAAAGCTTATCTAATTGAACACCGTTAGATGACAAATACTCACGAAACGAGAAAGGATAGACGTATTGAATCATAAAACGTCCCCCTAAAGTAGTAGCTATATCCTTACTCAACATCTTAGCATTGCTCCCTGTTACATAAACCCTGTACTTCTGATCGGCAAGCCGTCGGACAAATTGTTCCCAATGCGGTACAATCTGTATTTCATCTAAAAAAAATATAGGACGATGAGAATACATCTCTTCATAACATCTCTTTATCATATCAAGATGTTCTGTATCCATACCAGCTATTCGCTCATCCTCAAAATTAAAGAAAAGAATCTCTTCCGGTGAAATACCTGTCTCTATTAAATGATGTATCTGCTGATACATCAAATAAGACTTCCCAACCCGACGTAAACCTACAAAGACATAATTGAAGTTATCAGATAGAGTCACCGCACGTTTCACGAATGACACGCTCTTTACAAACTGCTGATATTCAGCTATCAATCCTTTTATCAGTTCCTTATCCATTTTACATTATCGATTATATTCGACAAATATAGACTATTTTTATCGAATATAATCGATAAAAACATCTCTATTTTATCGATTATATTCGACAAAATAATAAATTACTAGAATTTGAGCCTATGAAAAAGAACCTATTACTCTATTTCTTAAATATAAAAGAACAGCAACAAAACGAGATTACAAGCAATTACCACACCGAATCCTCCCAAAATCCAAGGACGAAGTTTACTTCCCTTCCCTGCAAAGAATAGAGCATAGAACATATTTACCATT
>USSR01000905.1 GCA_900557355.1 uncultured Bacteroides sp. | reverse complement strand
CGTCATCAGTAGTCAGATCTAAAGATAGTTCCACCCCAAAACTTCTCTTAATAGCCTCTATCTTAGCCTTCTTGCCAACAAACTTCCTTTTTACAGAATGCTGAGTAGTTAATTGATCGAGGGAAACAATCGGGATGTCGCTACCGTATCGATTATACACCTTATACTCTACCTCTGTATATTCAATTGAGGTAATATGTTCATTAACAGGCAAGATAACCTTATTCTCTGCTAATATAATATTCATGGCATCGATAGCTCTAAGCAGTTCTTCCGTCCTAATAGCTCTAACTTTTATCTTTAGATCTTGAATAATAATAGATCTGGGAGTATCTTTAATTTCGGCCGATATAACCATAGTCCCAGTTGAAAGTTCTATTACTTTCATCAAAGCATTGTCTGTTTCAATGCCATACTGGATATTTCTATCTTCAAAAAAGGAACCGAGGACTTTTTTAGGTCCATCTGGTTTTAGTACATTAAAGACAATAATATCATTGTCTTGAATAAACCGACTATTTTTCTTTCTATACATATTTATTCCCTATTATTCTTTTTCTAGCTATTTTTGTGTATCGCCAGTCTTATATCTGTTTCTTGTACACACTAGATACATCCCCATAAGAGGAGGAAAACACATGTCTAAGAGCAGGAGAACTCTTTTCCACACAGAAGGTAAGGAAGACACCATTTCAATTCTTTCTGCCACCATACAAATAAGAATAAATCCAGATATTAGGAAAAATATCCCAAGGATTGTTCTACCCACACTACTCTTAATAATTTTGTATATTCTACTCATAATAATCTTATATATAATATTTTATTCATTATTTCATCATATATGTTTAGCACTATTCAGGGATATATCTTTTGGCTCGTTCTGACCAGGTATGAATACATCCTCACTCAATATCCGACTCATTATCTAGCTGGTTTAATCGCCTCAATTTCTGAACAAGATGATAGAGACATGTATTGTTCAATCTGTTTTTCATTTGGAAATCCGTTTGAACAATCGCAAATGGACATTAAGGTATCACATCCTGAACATGTACCATAAAATGTATCAGTTATAAGATAATCCTCTACTGAGGGTTGATACACATCTTTGTGAATCAAGAACAGCTGGGTTCCTTGACAGTGACCGTCATCAATCACATGAATTTCGGATGTATTATAACCTTCTATGACATAGGTAAACAATGCTTTCACTATATCAATGTACTCTATATACTCTGGTTTTTCAATGCTTCTAAACCAATCTTCCAATTTGGATTTACGAGCTTCCCATTGTAGAATTATGTCCTTTTCCATTTATTAAAATATTACTTTATTAATTAATAGGCTATTTGCTTAAGTATGTTTATTCCTAATATCACAGACTCTTCATTATTAGTTATTGTAGGCACGTAACATACGACAAATGTAACGATTTAAAACGAAACAATGATACAGAAAGAATACATTTCAAAGAACCATTCAAAGTTTCTCATCACATACCATGTGATACTTGTATTTGACGTACTCCCATCCCTAAAGGAATGGAAGTATGTCAATCAATTGACCGATATATTAGTTTATTCTGGCAGCTAAACCAGTTCAAAATGAATATTATCTTTAGAAGAAGATGCAAAAAGGCTAATAATCAATACAAAATACAAACTTTTCAGACTATTTATTTTATTAAATATTAAAATGAAAAACTATTTAAGATGTTATTTTCCCTATTATAATATTGTTCCTTTCTTAATACTTACGATATACTTTATACTCAACAAACATTTTGTTCGAATTTCATTTTTTATATTCTATCAATATACTCTCTTTTGGGGCATCCCAATAAAATTGCAATTACTTATAATTTGGTTCTATCCCCTTTTCTCTGCATTCTGTCACGTGCTTTCCCCATGCAATTGCTTTCGTCACATCAAAAGGCATACGGAAAAACGCATCTCTCCAAGGTTGTACAAAGTCTTGAAAATCGTGCTTATTAGTTATGAAATTGATCGCGTAGACAATATCTTCACGCTCATACCCTTCCTCTGGTAATGGTTCATCCCCCAACTTAGAATAGATGTTTGCCACTTCCTGGAGCATTTTTGCAAACTCCTTATATGTGGCTAATTTTTTTTCTTTCTTATCCATGATAATTCTATAATTTTACGTTAATCTTCTTCTACAAAGGTGTTAGTTCTTTCATACTTATTTTATATTACTTTTTTTATCCGTCATCTCTCTGATCTGATACAGCCGGTTAATGGCCGGATTATAAAACGGGTCCGGATAGTGATCACGAACACACATTGCATCAGACTCTACACAACGTCGCACATCAAAAATAAAAGCGGCCTGATCTAGTCTTAAAGACTGAGGTAGTTCCGCTGTATCTGCCCATTGCAGTAGCTCCTGTACTGCTACCTCATCATAATTATATTCCATAATCACAAAGATAGTAATAATCAATAGAACAAAGCAAATATTATAAACTATTATTTTTATAAAATACAAAAAAACTGCTGTAAAAAAACAAGTGTGCCACTCTCGTCGCTAGGTTCACACCAGAAACATTCATACTTAGTTTACATGAGCTGTTTCAAC
>USSR01000904.1 GCA_900557355.1 uncultured Bacteroides sp. | reverse complement strand
CGCCCCCTTGCAAGCATGGCGGAAAAATCTTAAGGATTTTCCCGCCAACGTGGTCGGATCGCTCCGTCGGTTTAACAGCTTTTCTGTTTCTCTCTAGTTATCTACGCATATAAATCAAATCGGTTATTCCGTTATAAGTCTGTGTTTTACAAAGCCTTAACTTTATTTCCCTGTCTATGTTGCCCAAAAGACGAACCCCATTTCCTAACAGAGTAGGAATAACAGAAATGTAATATTTATCAATCATATTTTTGCTTACCAACTGCTGAACAAGATTTGCTCCGCCACAAATCCAAATATCCTTTCCTGCTTCTTGTTTTAGCCGTTCCAATAATAAAACAGGATTTTCACTTGTAAAATGAATTTGTTGGGAAGAATTGCACTCTTTATGTGTTAATACATAAGTTGTAAATTTATTATATACCCATTCTTGCGGAGAAAGTTCAGTAACAACCTGATGAGAAGTATTCCACCCCATTAAGACAGTATCTATATCTTTGGTAAATTCTGTATAAGTGTCGATGTTTTCATTGTCATTTCCATGACCATTTAGCCAAGCTACTCCACCATTACCGTCCGCAATATATCCGTCAAGGCTCATGGCAATAAATAAAACTACTTTTCTCATTTTTTCTCTTTTATAAATACAAACAGGAATTTATTTCTCTTTTTTACTCATAAGGGAACAACTGATTGCTACAAATAAACCCATTAAAATCCATGGAAATGCTGCTCTTATAAAATCACTAACCATACTTTATTCCTCCTTAAATTCCAATTTCCTTAGTTCTACAAACTGAAATTTTTGCCTATGAATGTATCTTGTTCTTTATACGCAAACAGGCTTCTGTGTGCATAATCCAATGTCTTGAAAACGGCATTTGAATTAGTCCACAAATATCTTTATTACACCAATAATCAATCAGCCAAATTGCTTTTTCATTGTCGTTTACTACATTCAACGATTCTAAGTATCCTTTTCTTTCTTTCGGTATTTTTCTTTTCAATTCATCATAAGATAACCGTTCAAGCATTTTCTCAGTGCTTTCCCATACTTCGAAAATATATAAATATAATTCTTCCAGATTAAGCTGTTTTGAAAAGTCTGCAATCTGCTGTTTCATGAGTTCATTTCCTGTTGTAATGATAGGTGAATTGATACGCTCTTGATAATTGCCTGCAAAAAATACTTGTTCATCTTCATTTATCACTGTATGCACAACTATATCTTCAATGCGGAAAATATGCCAAATAGAATAAGCAATCGTCTTACTATGATAACCATCAGCGTTTATGAAGGGGATTGAGTTAAAATCTTCTCTGCATAATTCTTCTTTGAAAGATACTAAGGTTTGTATTAACTGACTTCGTAAAGTAAGTAAAGTATCAATACCCCTCTTATAAGTATCTTTCTTTTTTATTTGTGCCTGCATTGTTTTATTAAGTTCAGACCATTCCTTATTCATATTCAATCCTCTCTCAAATTCTGATTTTATCGCCCCATACAAACTGGAATTTGTCTTACAACAATTTATATATGCATAAAAAGCAATATATTTATGAAAACACCCTAAATCCAAAATCTACTCAATTCATTTTTTCCTTACATAAAATGTTCTCGTATATTTCACTTCCTCACCAAGTGTTTCCCCTATCAAAACTTCAAAATCATTGATATCAAATTCTGGAAAGAATGTATCTCCATCTTCAATATTTAAATCTACTTCTGTGATATACATTTTATCTACTATTTGCAAAGCTTCCTTAAATAGTCCATATCCACCAGATATGTATACATCTCGTCCTTTAGCCAATAATAATGCATCTTCTAATGATTTAACTGAAACTAAATTATCTCCTTGATACTCTGTTGTGGTGGAAACAACAATATTCATTCTATTAGGCAACGGATGACCGATTTCTTCATAAGACTTTCGCCCCATAATAACCACATTACCCGTTGTTAACTCTCTAAATTGCTTTTGTTCTCCCTTTATTTTCCATGGTATATTACCATTCTTGCCTATAACATTATTCTTTGACCTCGCAACAATCAAACCTATCATCTATTTCATCCTCCATAATATGATGTCGTACCTGTGATTCCATCAAGTGCACCACATCTTAACAAACTCAAAATTATCTCGAACTAACCAGCTCGACAAATTCCTTTTTTGTCTTCATCTGCATTATATCATATTGTTATAAGCATTGCCATTTCTTTTCTGCTTTTGAAAAGTTACTTATCAGCCTATGTTTTGTAAAGGGTGATATTCAGCATTTCTCACGCAACAAGCCCTTGACAAACCATAGACTAATAAGTTTTAAGGTAATCAAGCAGAAATGAAATAGTCTGCTGTTTCACGGCAACAAAAAAGAGATACCAACACACTTATGTAGTATCTCTTAGTCTAGTAGCAATATTCTTTTGTTTGCAAGCAGGTAAACATGGGCTGTTTCTTAATATCTTTTTGTTTGGGAAACACCCGTTTCCCACTTGCTGACTGCCTTGTCGGTAATATATAGCTTTTCGGCAAGCTCCTTTTGGCTGAGCCCAAGTTCCTGCCGTTGTTCTTTGATAAATGAGCCGACCTTTTTAGCATTCATTTTCCTC
>USSR01000903.1 GCA_900557355.1 uncultured Bacteroides sp. | reverse complement strand
CGTTTCGTCGTCTCATATAGCTAAATTCTTATTCCTTTAGCGCATCCCACGCTCTTCTATATCCTTCCGTCAGTTCCTGCATCACCTCAGCAACCGTCTCTATCTGTTTACCGTAAAGCAGTGCAGAGGCCTGGCCAATCTCCAGTTCTCCCTCTTCCAGGTCTCCATAGAAAATCCCTTTCTTGGCACGTCCATGAGCCAGAAGAATACGAAGTTCATCTTGTGTAGCCCCCACGGCTTCGGCTGCCTCTACAGCGTCACGGAAATTATTCCGCACCAAACGTACCGGAGCAAGCTTCTTCAACAGTAGCCGGGTATCCCCCTCCTGCAAACGCAAACAATATTCCTTGAAATATTCATGAGCTGAACTTTCCTGAGTCAATGCAAAACGCGTACCTATTTGTACTCCTTCTGCTCCCAACACCCGTGCAGCAAGCATAGCCTCACCCGTAGCAATTCCTCCAGCAGCAATCAATGGTAAGGTAGTAGCGGCACGCACGGCAGGTATCAGGCACAAAGTGGTAGTCTCTTCCCTTCCGTTATGCCCGCCGGCCTCGAAGCCTTCAGCAACAACAGCATCCACACCCGCCTCTTCGGCTTTCATCGCAAAGCGGGAAGAACTGACCACATGCACCACTGTCACTCCCTGCTCTTTCAGCCATCCCGTCCATTTGGCAGGGCTTCCGGCGGAAGTGAAAACTATATTGACTCCTTCCTCTACCACTATCTGCATGATTTCTTCAATCTGCGGATACATCAATGGAATATTGACTCCAAAAGGATTATGTGTAGCAGCATGGCATTTACTGATATGCTCACGTAACATTTCAGGATGCATAGAACCTGCTCCAAGCAAGCCCAATCCACCCGCATTACTTACTGCCGACGCCAAGCGCCAGCCACTGCACCAAACCATACCACCTTGGATTATTGGATATTGAATTCCGAAAAGGGAAGTAATTCTGTTCATAGTTTTTCCGTTTAGGGATTATTAGGAAGAAACAAGAAAAATGTATGAAAGGTTCGGAAGAAAAGACGAATTGTAATAAAAAACACAGCCAAAAATATGAATCTACAACATAGGTATCGCCAGATGTACAAATTATACAAATCCTAATTTTTAATCGCCTTGACAGGCTCTTTAATCAACACTGTAGTCGAGTCCCCGTATGCACGGAGCACTTCCAGAGTACGGGCACGGCGCTTACGTCCTTTGACATTCCAGAATTCTTTTGTAAAAGGTGTCATAAAATCACCGGAGAATCCCGAACCGCCACTGGCACCCTGCCAGCTACCCACGGCCATATTATTTGCACGTTCCGTCACTCGATAACGCAATCCGGTTGCTTCTATCTCATCTATGCTTTTACGGATACCCTTTTCTAAAGGAGTCTTCGCCCAATCAGAATAAATACGAAGCATTTTAAGTTCGTAAAAAGGATCTCCTCTCCACGTGTTCTTATCTATTTTAATTTTCTTCTGATACACCGGATCCCAGTTATACTTCGTATTTGCTGTATATGGACGCAAGGTAAGAATAACTTTCTTCTTCGGTGTATTTGGTATTTCGGGAAGTGTTGTATTGAAATCCAGCCATTGTCTTTCCAGCGACATCTGTTGTTTGCCCAGAGGCTCCTGTACTCCCATTTCTTTCAGTACTTCCGGATTCAGCTTAATCTCTCCTTCTCCGTCCAATAGACGGCGCAATCGCAGAGAGTCCTGAGGTGTCCAGTTCTGGGCGCAAACGGGAAGGACTACTACTAAAAGCAGTCCGATTATAGTGCAATATATTCTCATTTATTTATTTTCTTACCACCACATATATCCGCTTCCACAAAGCGGTTCATCATAACAAGGATCTATGGTCCACATCGTACGGGGGTATTTGCGGTTTTCCCACCAGCGGCGATAACGGGCAGAAGCATCCAAAACTTCATCATCCGACAAGAAGTAAATGCCTTCATAATTCTCTGCATCCGCATGTACCATTTTGCATCCCATCGAAGCATTCTGCCCCAGACGGATTGTTTCTACTGTCCACAAGATACATTCACCTAAACGAAGCTTACCACCTGCGGAATAAGAAACCGGAGCCAGCGGAAAAGAAGGAATTACCGTCAAATCTTCGGCATACTTCAACAAGTCCCCTATGTCATCAACAGTAAACCGAGGGATAGTGTTCAGCCCTTCCGGACTTTCAACAGAATATTTTCCGGCCTTCAGCTGCTTAACGAATAAATCCACGTCAGGATTATTGTAGTCCAACGTCTCTTCCGTGCATGACACAAAAGAAAGAGAAAAGAAGAATATCAAAATGGCCATTACGGCACGTATATTAGAAATTGCTTTCATTGTTGCATTGTATTAAGGTTAATATGTCATGCGAACACCGCAAAGTAGATTAAGGTTCGTTGGACGTTCCGTTCGCAGCGTTTTTGTTTGCGAATCCGTATCAAAATGATGAGATACCGTAGGCTCTGCAAACAGAGCAATCCGGTCGTTCAACTTATAACGGACTCCCAGACCTGCCGCAACGGAAAGTTGTACAGGCTCTGCTTCAAAACCATTGTCCCTGGCTCCGGATATGCATTTCTCGGCAGCACCACCCAATGTAGCGC
>USSR01000902.1 GCA_900557355.1 uncultured Bacteroides sp. | reverse complement strand
TCATCTTAGTCTGGTTTAGCAGTGATAATAATCTGTTTATTGTTTTGTGAGTAGTTGAAATAACCGGCATTATGTAATACAGATAAAATAGTTGCCAGATCTTCTCCATCGCGGAATCGTGCTGTGATCCGGTAATTTTGCAAAGTTGTATCGGCTATCTGGATCGTCGCTCCGAATGAGTTGGACAGTTCGCGGGCAATCTCTTGTAAAGGCAGGTCGTCGAATATAAACTCTCCTTGTCGCCAGGAAATTTCATCTTCTGCATTCTTTAAAACCTTGCGGGTGAGTTTTTCTTCTACCTTATTATATATAGCAATCTCGTTAGGCTTCAAAACCATACGAACAGATTTACTTTTATTGCTGACTGCTACCGAGCCGGACAATAACGTTGTCTTTATATCCGGATTGTCATGATATGCATCTACATTGAAATGGGTTCCCAGCACCTGAACGTCAATCGTTTCAGTCTGCACGATAAACGGATGCTTTGGGTCCTTGCTTACTTCAAAATAGGCTTCTCCATTTAGCTCCACTTCCCGTTTGTCCGATTGGAACTTTTCCGGATAAGAAAGCGAAGAATAATGGTTGAGCGTGACGGAACTACCATCAGGGAGGCGGACAGAACGTGTCTCTGCCAGAGTGGAAATCGTTTGTATTGCAGCAGGTTGCATATATAAATAAGCTGTCCATACCGATAGGCAAAGTAGAACTACTGCCGCTGCTGCCGAGAAGGTGCGTATCAAAGTCAGATGCCGGGTATGCGACTTCAGTCTTTTTTCTAGTTCCGGGTAACTGGCTGCTGCTGAAAAACGCCCTCGCGGTGAACGCGTGGAAGCAATGAGCTGATTCAGTATTTCTTCTAATTCCGTATCGGTGTGTTTCATATTTTTTCTGTATTACTCTTGATCCATTATTTTCGTTTCAACAGAATGGTCAGTTTGCTGATTCCTCCTTCTTTCCACTGGGGAGTGCAGGATAAAGTGACATTCTGCTTCTTCAATATCATCTGTTTAGGATAGATTTTTATGACAGTTGTTGCTGACTTCTTACCCGCTTTGATGATTACTTTCTTTTCTGTTAGCTGTACCACTGCTGCTTGTCCTATTACCGGAGGAGGTGTGGCAAGTACTACCGTCCGGTCTTCTTTTGTTTTTTCTGTTGCAACGATTTTAATTTTCAACTCACATTCGGATTTGTCGCTTTCACATTCTACTGTTTCCTTCGAATGTTCAAATCCTGCATAGTCCTTTGGTAGGTTGTCGTTGTCATTGTTGCATGAAAACAGGCACAGACAAACTGAAAGAAGGACAAAGATCCCCATGTTTGCGTCATTTAGCTTTTTCATTTTCTGTCTTTTTTAGTGATTGATTGACTTATTTGTTGATAAAGACCGGAGGGTGACAGAAACTCCCTACGCTCTTTGTCTAAAAGAATGTTAATCTATTTCAGCCCGGCTAATCATCTCTTTTAAACGTGTGATTGCTTTCTGAAGTTGTGCGTCCACTGTATTCATGCTGATGCCTAATTCTTCTGCTACTTGTGCGTAACTCTGTTTTTCTTCACGGATGCGGATGAACACTTCCCTGCAACGATCCGGAAGCCGGTCGAGTGCTTTTACGTAAAGAGCGAACAGCTCTTCACTGATGAGCGATTCTTCCGGTGAATAGCTCTGTTCTTGAGGCTCCGGCAGAGAATCGGGATGAATAAGCGTATGTCTTGATTCTTTTTCCAGATAATTGAGCGAAGCATTTTTGACGAGAATGAAACAATAATCTTCAATGTTTCTCACATCAAGCAAATTGCTGCGTTGCTTCCATAGTTTCAGGAATACATCGAGAACGATTTCCTGCGACCATTCTTCCTGTTTCACATAATAATAGGCAATACGAAAGAGACGGTCATAAGTCATGTTGTAAAAGTCCCGGAAAGCAGTTTGCGAATCCAGTTCTTTCATTTGCCGCAATAACTTTCTAACTTCTGATTCGGTCATCGGCTTGCTGTTTGTTTTGTTAATCTACCCAAAGTAAATCACTCATTATACTGTCGGAGATGAAAATACCTTCACGAGTCAAGCGTAAGGCTCCATCGTGTTCTTCCAGTTTCCCATTTTTCAGATAAGGCGCAGCCATTCTCTGGCAATACTCCCACATCTCATTGCCGAACATCTGTTTCAGCTTTTCTATAGGTGTTCCCCATACAGTACGTATGGTAGTGATAATAAATTCATTGTAGCGGGTCGTCTGATCCAGATACTCTATTTCGAAAGCACGGCTGTTTTCCTCTATACCTTTTATATATGTATCGATGGAAGAAACATTCCATTCCCGTGTCATCCCGTCAAAGGAATGTGCCGACGGTCCGCACCCCAGATAAGGTATTCCTTTCCAGTAGGAACTGTTGTGACGAGAGTACTTGCCCGGACGGCAGAAATTCGAAATTTCATAATGTTCAAATCCCGCTTTCTGCAGATGCTCTATCAGTAACGTGAAAAAATCTAAACTGGAATCTTCGTCCACCTCCGATATCTGATGTTGTTTTAACATATTATATATAGGTGTATCTTCCTCGTAAATCAGATGATAAGCGGAGATATGTTCTACATTCAGACTGATAGCCTGGCGGAGTT
>USSR01000901.1 GCA_900557355.1 uncultured Bacteroides sp. | reverse complement strand
GATTTCCGAGTCATGAAACTTCTCCATTATACCTACCGAAAGCTCTCGTTACTGCTACTTCTGCTGATGGCTGCATGGGGTGTGTTGTTTTATTATGCCATTATTGATGAAGTGATGGATGAAACGGATGATACGCTTGAAAACTATAGTGAGATATTGATTAATAATGCCTTGATGGACCCGTCTGTTCTTGAAACAGAGGGAACGCTGATGTCTTTTTATAAATTCCGGCCTATATCCGAAGAAGAGGCGGAAGACTACGACGAAAAGTACTATGACTCTACCGTCTATATCGAAAGCGAAGATGAGGATGAACCGGTGCGGGTACTTAAAACAGTTTTCCGCATGCCGGACGGACAGTATTATGAATTGGAACTGATGATTTCCATTCTGGAACGTGATGATATGGTAGAGGCCATTCTTTGGTATCTGGGAGCACTGTTTTTACTTTTTCTGATTTGTACGTCTATAGGTACGCGCCTGATATTGCAAAGTGTGTTCCGCCCGCTGCAGCGCCTGCTGGACTGGTTACAACAAATTCAACCGGGGAAAGAGCTTCCGGTGCTGGATAATCCTACGAACCTACGGGAGTTCCAACAGTTGGGAGAGGCAGCTGTGGATATGGGAAATCGTAGTTATAAAGCTTATGAAGAACAGAAGCAGTTTATAGAAAATGCTTCGCATGAGTTGCAGACACCACTTGCCATTGTGCGCGGCAAGGTCGAATTACTTGCAGAGAATGAGTCGATGACCGAGCAACAGTTGAAAGAACTGGATGAAATATACGCTACATTGGGTAGGGCGGTCAGATTGAATAAGTCTTTATTGTTGTTGTCCCGCATTGAGAATGGGCAGTATACCGAAACGGAAGATGTATCTGTAGATGAAGTTTTAGATGAACTATTGCCCGATTTAATGGATATATATGAAGGGAAAAAGATACATCTGGTACGTATAAAGGGAGAAGAACCTTTCGTGATCCGGTGTAACTTGTCTCTGACACAGATTCTGGTTTCCAATTTGGTGAAAAACTCCTTAGTACACAATCATGCGGGGGGAGAGTTGTATATTGAAACGACTTCTTCTTCATTGATTATTAAAAATAGTGGTGAACATCCATTGGATGGAGAAAAACTATTCCGGCGTTTCTATCGCAGTATTGACGGAAAAAAAGATTCTACAGGTTTGGGGCTTGCCATTGCCCGTTCTATTGCTATTTCTGCTTCTCTCAGTCTGACTTATAAGTGGCAGGAAGGAATGCATCTGTTTTTGCTTGTTAAAGAATCTGAAAAGAAAAGCTAAAGGCGAATATTCCCAAATCTTTCCCGATTCGCCATCGTTATTTGCAGTGTGAATAAAAACAAGAAATGAATTAGTAACACTTAAAAGAATAACGATTATGAAGAAGATTTTATCTATTCTCGTATTGGCTATCGTGGCCGTTCAGTTCGCTTTTGCAGGTGATGTGATTACCAAAGACGCAAAGGAGCTCCCTTTGAATGCGCGTAACTTTATCAATCAGTATTTCAGTAAACCGCAGATCTCATACATCAAGATAGATAGTGAATTCTTATCTAAGAAGTATGAAGTGACTTTGACTGACCGTACAGAGATTGATTTCGACAAAAAAGGTAACTGGACGGAAGTAGATTGCAAGAAAGGTGCTGTACCTGCCGCCCTTATCCCTGTTTCTATCAAGGATTACGTGAAAAAGAATTTCCCAAATGAAATTATCACCAAGATAGAACGTAAAGGTACAGGTATAGAAGTAGAACTTGCCAATGATTTCTCATTGAAATTTAATAAAAAAGGACAATTCGTCAGTATGGATGATTAATGGAGGGGAAAAAGATGAAGACAAGATTTTTAATGTTAGCGATGATGATGTGTATGGCTGCTGTTACGTTTAGTGCATGCAGTGACGACGATGATGATGATAAGAGCATTAATGTTCCTGAGTCTGTGGTACAAGCCCTGAAACAGAAGTATCCGAGTGCGACAGGAATAGAATGGGAACAAAAAGGAACTTATTTTGTGGCTGATTGCTGGTTGGATGGAAAAGAATCAAATATATGGTTTGATCCCAATGCCAATTGGCTGATGACGGAATCGGAAATATTCTGGAATGATCTTCCTGAAGCTGTACAGACTGCATTTGGTAGCGGAGAGTATGCAAACTGGGTACAAGATGATTATTATTTCCTGCTGTATCCATTGCAGCCCATGCAATATGTGATTGAGGTAAAACAGGGAAATCAGAAGTATCAGTTATTCTACTCGGAAGATGGAGGACTGATGAATACGGTGAATGTGACAGGGAAGGATGATACGATTTATCCACCGAAAGTGTGAGAAAGTGACGAGCTGTAGCTCGTCACTTAATTTTAGCGCTATGCACTAAATTATCATTCTCCCATTGGCCGATAATCCTTGGCCAATCCGCCTTCACTGGTTTCTTTGTAGAGTGATGGCAAATCGTTTCCGGTCTCTTTCATTACTTCTACAACTTTGTCGAAGGATACACGATGCATGCCATCAGTAAAAGAAGAATAAAGGTTGGCGTCCAGTGCGCGGGCGGCAGCATATGCATTGCGTTCAATGCAAGGAATTTGAACTAATCCGCATACCGGGTCGCAAGTCATGCCGA
>USSR01000900.1 GCA_900557355.1 uncultured Bacteroides sp. | reverse complement strand
CTTTTATTCTCATCTGAATAAAGGGTGGCTGTACTACAACGACAGTTGTTACGCGGAAGCCGTCACTTGTTTGAACCGCGCTCTCGATTATGCCCGTGCAGCCCACTTGGCACCCGGTCATCAGTCGGTTATTTATGAGACACTGGGAGTTTTGTATATGGAACAGCCCGGTAAGCGGGATTCCGCTTATCATTATTTGTTGACCAATTACCGGTTTGCCTCGGAAAACAACCTGTTGCCCAATCTGCGGAATACCTTGAAACAACTGGTTGAGTGTTACGAAGAGGATGGAGAAAAGCAGAAGGCGATGGCCTATAAGTTGCAATATTGGGAATTGTCGGACAGTTTGCTCGATACGAATCATTTCAGCGAAGCAAAAAGCGCGCACTTTCTCTATGAGATGGAACAGAACTACGAGAAAATCAAGCGGCTGAATATAGAAAAGGAGGAGAAAGAGGAGCAAATACGCACGTTTCGCATCCAGTTGATCTGTGTCTTGTTCGGACTATTGTTGTTCTCTGTGCTGACGACCATTACCATCCGGCAAAAGCGGAAATTGCATAAAGCGTACGTCGATCTGTTTGAAAGAAATGCCATCATTCTACGAGCCGAACAGGAAAGCAGGAAAAAGCATCTGGAACAGACCAAAGAGTTGGAACAGGCTCAAAGTCTCATTCGGCAGCTGAAAGACAATCAGGAACAAACCGATGCCGATGCGGGCGAACAGGACGGTGAAAAGGAAACTGGTAAGGGTGGCTCTTCCAGTGTAATTAGCGATGAGCAGCGTAACAAGATTCTAGCCTGGCTGGAGGTGGTCATGGAGAATACCGATGAAGTGTTTAACTGTAACTTCTCCATTTCGCGTCTTGCCGAGCTTACCGGGACTAATTCTCACTACCTGTCGCAAATCATAAATGAAACTTATAATAAGAACTTCCGCACTTTCATCAATGAATACCGGATACGGGAAGCGCAAATACGATTGATGAATACCAAGAAATACGGCAACTACACGATTAAGGCCATTGCCGAGAGTGTGGGCTATAAATCCCAAAGCAGTTTTATCATGTTATTTAAAAAAGCGACCGGTATCAATCCGTCCATTTACCAACAGTTGGCTATACAACAGCAGCAGAAAACTAATTAATTGATACCAAACGGCTTACTTCCGTTACAAATTCATGAAATCAAAAAGGTAGCGGTTGCATGATAAAGAAAAGAACTCTAGATTTGCTGTTGTAATCCAAAAAAAGAATCTTATGAAGAGAAAAGTTTACTTTATGTTGGCAACCATGTTACTATGTACAATTACAGGCATGGCGCAATCAGTTACTTCCGGGAGCAGACTCAACGTTGAAAATCTATTTCCTGTCGATGCACAAAAGAAGGGTGGTATATCCCGTGCCGTTGAGCAGGCGGGAGAGTCGGCAGCTGTCTATATCCAGTCGTTTGAAGAAGGTTGCGATTGGGTGATAATAGATGCCGCCAATAAAATGACCTTGGGCAAAGTAAGCGGAAAGCGTCCTATCGACGGTGAATACAATTTGGTTTCGGCATACGATCAGAAGGCCTCACGCAATGGATGGGCGATTTCTACGGCTGTAAGTTTGGAACAAGGAAAGAGCTATAACATCAGTTTATGGTGTTATGCCCCCGGCTTCGACGGCATATTGGAGGAAATAGAAATAACCGCCGGTAAAGAGCGTACGGCAGAAGCGCAAACCACTGTATTGATGGACTATACCGGAGATAAAGCTCAGGAAATGGCGGATTGGACAAAAGTACAGACCTCCTTCACTCCCGAAGAAAGTGGAGACTATTACTTCGCGATTCATCATTGTACAACTGCCAAGTATGTGAATGTAACCGGGTTCGACCGTTTTTATGTCGGTACGGAACCGGATACTTATGTGCAGGAAGTGCCCGTTCCGCGTCCTACTCCGGAGGGTGAGCAACTGAACTATATGACCTACTTTGACGATGTTTATTACGGATATACCGAAAAGGGAGGCAAAGTGGTATATGGTGAGAAAGACAGTGTGTTTATCCAAGGCATTGCGGCGCAACTTCCCAGGGCATGGGTGTATGGCATCAAGAAAGGCAACAGTATTGAAATCCCGTGCGGACAGTATCTGGGGGTGTATACCTCATTGTCGCAAAGTATAGATGTCTATTTGTTTGCAGGGACGGATTATGTGCCCAATGAAAAATATCCCAGAGAATTCGGATATACTCCGTCGGACAACCTGACATTGATTGTAGAAGGAGATAATTTGAAGACAGAGGATGGCATTGTCGTTGTGCAGGCAAGCTCCAAAAAGGGTACGCCGTTTAGCGGAGCGCTCAATTTTGAAATGCGTCCGTTCAATGAAAAAGCCGTCTCTCCTTCTGCATCTGCGGAGAAGAAGTTGTATTCCATCAGCTATATCTCAAGTAAGAATTATGAAAAAGAGGTTTCTTATATGACCAATGTCGCCTTTTCCGGAGATACCGTTTTCATTCAGAAAGCGTCCTACTATATGCAATACATGAATGATTCGTGGATATATGGTATTTCAAACGGCAAGACCATTACATTCCCATCCGGACAATATATCGGGGATTACATCGGTGACGGTCCGTTTCCTACCTATCTGCATGGTGCTACGGTGACGGGG
>USSR01000899.1 GCA_900557355.1 uncultured Bacteroides sp. | reverse complement strand
ATTTCCATGGCAGAAGAAGAGGTCGGATATAAAGTACAGGGTGGAAATATTACCATTCAGGTTGCAGTACTGCCGGAGCATACGCTGGCACTTACTTTTTCGGAGAAGCCGGAGCTTGGCATCAGCAATATGTTGGAAAATCTGAAGTCTGCAGTAGAAAGTCTGGTTAAGAATGCTCCTGATATTGAAAAGCTGAAACAGACGTCAAAAGAGCTGGCAAATCAGAATCATACGGATGAAGGCATTGCAGAAATACAGCCGGAGCAGTCAGAATCCAAGGCAGAAGAAAGCACAGATAAGAAACAGTCTACCGGTGGCTTTACACTAAAAGACCGGAATTTTTATCAGCTTTGCTTTGCAAGCATGGAACGTGCAATTTGTTATGCCAAGGGCGTCTGTCTGGAACTGCCGATGAAGAGCAGTCTTTATTATCTGACAAGAGAGGATGCTTATTATCTTTTGCTTGAGAAGGGAGAACTTAGTGATAAACAGCTTTGTCGTCTTTTAAGTGCTTCTTTGGAATTTGCAGATGATATTTATGCGCATGGACCGACCCGGGCATATATTATGGAGCATGGAAAATGCATTTTGCCGGAGCAGGCGTTAGAACATTTACAGGAAATTTAGACAGACAGAGGAATTGGAATGGAAGAATATAAAGATAAAGCATCTTTTGAAGAATTTTTTAAGCAGAACTATGTCCCACTGGATTATAAATCCATTCGGAATGAGATGCGGGAGGCAGCCGGAGATGGCTGGAGCCTTTTTACCGATGAATACAAATTCCGTGGAAAAATAGATAAGAAAGATTTTATTGTGCATATGACAGGCGATGCCTACTGCACTTTTGAAGAGATTGTGGAAAATGCAATTGATGAGTTGAACAGCGGAATCCTTGACATTGTGATGGAAATTGGCAATGAGATGGAATTTGACAACGATACAGCAGAAATTTATTTTGATACCATTGAAAAGCAGTTGAAGGAAATGTTAGATGCCCTTTATGATGATGTGCTTAAAGATTTATAAAAGCAGGTAAAATAAACAGTAAAGATAGAAAAGACCCCGGAAGAACGATTGTATGATATGTACCCAGAATCCTGGACACATATTTACGAACTAGACTGAACACATGGATGCTATCCTGTATTGTACAGGCGGCATCCATTTTGTTTTTGCCTGAATTCTTTTGTTATTATAATAATCTATATATTCTTCAACCGCTTGTGAAAATTCTTCGAAAGAAGAATAGTTTTTTTCATAGCCATAATACATTTCATTTTTTAATCGTCCAAAGAACGTCTCCATAATACAATTATCATAACAATTACCTTTTCGTGACATGGATTGTATAATGCCATGTTCCTGTAAAGCATTTCTAAAATAAGCATGTTGATACTGCCAGCCTTGATCTGAATGAAATATCAATCCTTCAACTGAAGGAAATTTTTCAAATGCTTTATTCAGCATTCTTTTTATCTGTTCAAGATTAGGACTCATGGATAAATCATATGAGATGATTTCATTTGTATTCATATCTAGCACTGGAGAAATATAACACTTTCCCCATGAAAAATTGAACTGTGATACATCTGTGGTCCATTTTTGTAAAGGCAAAGTTGTACTGAAATCCCTGTCTATTATGTTGTCAGCAATCTTACCAACTTCACCCTTATAAGAATGATACTTCTCCTTTGGTCTTTTTCCGGCTAGACCTGCTTCATGCATAAGACGCTGAACTCTTTTATGGTTCACCTGATACCCGCGATTAATAAGTTCCTGGTGAACCCGTCTTACACCATACCTGCGCTTGTTCTCAACAAAAACACTTTTTATTTCTTCTAGTATTTCTTGATTGCGTTTGGCAACAACATCGTTTCTGCTAATCTCAAAATAGTAAGTAGATCTAGCCATGTGCATTGCTTTAAGGAGATATTTTAATTGGTATCCTTTTTCTCTAAGTTTTTTGATGATTGCTGCTTTTTCGCCTTGAGTTGCGCAGCCCATTTTTCTTGCCTCAAGGCGATCCGTTTTTTTATTACTTCATTCTCGGCTTTGATATATTCGTTTTCAGCTCTCAAGCGTATCAGTTCTTCTCGTTCTGATTCTGTTAAAGGTAATGGATTTGTTGACTTCTTCATTCTTGATTCCTTTGTTGGACGTCCTTTTTTACTTTCTGCTAATCCATTATATCCTTGTGATTTATATTTGTATACCCATTGATAAAGCATTCCTGCGCTGATTCCTGCTTCTATGGCAACTTTTCTCCTTGGTATACCTGCAATAACCATTAAAACCAGTTCAAGCTTTTCTTCTGGTGTCCACACTTTATTGAACACCTTATGTTTTAAAACTTCTGGACCATGTAAATCAACCAATCCAGACCATTCTCGTATATGTCTTTTGAGAGTATCTGGATTCGTACCCTCTGGGATATCTGGATACGAACCTGAATGATACAATTCAACACACATCAGTTTAAACTCATAACTATAACGCATAAAAACACCCTCCTTACTGGTTGTCCAGTAAAGAGGGTACATATCACTATCAGATTTCTCCCATCGGGGCTTTGTTATTTCTTTTATTTCACATAATTTTTGTCTACGTTGACCACGATATGATACTGTTCGCCCAGCTTTTCCTTTACCTGATGCTCC
>USSR01000898.1 GCA_900557355.1 uncultured Bacteroides sp. | reverse complement strand
CGTATATTCATCCCGAAGCAAAAATCGGGGAAAACGTAGAGATTGCTCCTTTTGTATTCATCGACAAGAATGTGGTAATCGGCGATAACAACAAGATTATGGCAAATGCCAACATTCTGTACGGTTCACGTATCGGCAATGGAAATACTATTTTTCCGGGAGCTGTTATCGGTGCTATCCCTCAGGATCTGAAATTTCAGGGAGAAGAGAGTACCGCTGAAATCGGTGACAACAATACCATTCGTGAAAATGTCACCATCAATCGCGGTACGGCTGCCAAAGGCAGAACCATTATCGGTAACAACAACCTGTTGATGGAAGGTGTGCATGTAGCTCATGACGCTCTTGTCGGTAATTACTGTATCATAGGTAACTCTACCAAAATGGCAGGTGAGATAGTTATAGACGATTTCTCCATTATCAGCGCTAATGTATTGATGCATCAATTCTGCCGTGTAGGTGGATATGGCATGATACAAGGCGGGTGCCGTTTCAGTAAGGATATTCCGCCATACATCATTGCAGGTCGGGAACCGATTGCTTACAGTGGTATCAACATTATCGGGTTGCGTCGTCGCGGGTTCTCCAATGAAACCATTGAGAACATACACAATGCATACCGTATCATTTACCAAAGTGGCTTGAACACTTCAGATGCATTAAAGAAAATAGAAGAAGAAATTCCGACGAGCCCGGAAATAGAATACATTGTCAGCTTCATCCGTGACTCCGAACGTGGTATTATTAGGTGATAAAACGATAAAGTAATTAGAATATGATATACAGATTTACACTTATCTCCGATGAAGTGGACGACTTCGTAAGAGAAATACAAATTGACCCGGAAGCTACATTCTACGACTTCCATGAGGCTATAGTGAAGTCAGTAGGCTATACTAACGACCAGATGACTTCTTTCTTCATCTGTGATGATGATTGGGAAAAAGAAAAGGAAATCACACTGGAAGAGATGGATGACAATCCGGAAATGGACAGTTGGGTAATGAAAGACACCACTATCAGCGAACTGATAGAAGATGAAAAGCAGAAGTTACTCTATGTGTTCGACTACATGACAGAACGCTGTTTCTTTATTGAACTTTCCGAGATCATTACCGGAAAGGAAATGAAAGGTGCCAAATGTACCAAGAAGGAAGGCGATGCCCCGAAACAGACTATTGACTTCGAAGAAATGGCAGCCAACAGCGGATCACTCGATCTGGATGAAAACTTCTATGGAGATCAAGACTTTGATCTGGAAGAATTCGACCAGGAAGGATTCGATATGGGAGGCGGTGAAGGTGGCACAGCATCGTTTGAGGAAGAAAAATTCTAAATTTGAATATACCAAGAGAGGAACCATACTCTTTATAGTATATTTTTAGACGCAGATTACGCGGATTACACAGATTTTTTTAGTTTAGAATCCGTGTTATCCGCGTAATCTGTGTCTAAAGGATAATCTCCATTTTATCTTTGAAACCATTTTACATAATATCTGTATGAAAACCCTGATAGTGCTTATTGGACCGACCGGAGTCGGAAAGACCGAACTCAGCCTGCGGCTGGCAGAGCATTACCAAACTTGCATCGTTTCCGCAGACTCCCGGCAACTCTACGCCGATTTGAAAATAGGGACGGCAGCCCCTACCCCCGAGCAACTGCAACGCGTGAAACATCACCTTGTAGGAACCTTGCAACTCACCGATTACTACAGTGCCGCCCAATACGAAGCGGAGGTACTGAGACTCTTGGAAACTTTATTCACCGAGCAAGACACAGTATTACTTACCGGTGGCTCTATGATGTATGTGGATGCCGTTTGCAAAGGCATAGACGATATTCCGACCGTGGATGCTGAAACACGCCAAGTGATGCTGCATAAGTATGAAACGGAAGGTCTGGAAAGATTGTGCGCAGAGCTAAAGTTACTCGACCCGGAATACTACAGAATAGTGGATCTGAAGAATCCTAAACGTGTAATCCATGCACTGGAGATATGCTATATGACAGGAAAGACTTACACTTCATTCCGCACCCAACAGAAAAAAGAGCGCCCCTTCCGCATCATCAAAATAGGATTGACGCGCGATCGGGAAGAACTTTACGACCGTATTAACCGACGGGTAGAGATTATGATAGAGGATGGCCTGGAAGAAGAAGCCAGAAAGGTATATCCTTACCGGGCACTTAATTCATTGAATACGGTAGGTTATAAAGAAATGTTCAAATATCTGGACGGAGAATGGACCTTGCCTTTTGCCATAGAGAAAATCCAACAGAACTCCCGCATCTATTCGCGCAAGCAAATGACATGGTTCAGGAGAGATGAAGAAATCCGTTGGTTCCATCCGGAACAAGAAACGGAGATACTAGCGTACCTCCGTTCGGTAATGTAAGTTCTATTCTGATTCCAGTAAACTCTGATAAATCATTCTAATGGATGACTCCAGTTCATCGTACAGCTTCGGTATTGCTTGGGTATCGAGGCTTCCTTTTTTGTACCACTCTTCCAGCAATGGCTTCGTCGTACGGAATACTTCATCTTCCACTTCAGTAATCACTGTCATATAACCGTCACCTTTCCCAGGACTATACAACCTCTCCCAATTCAGATAACGTCCGGTGCCCATTCCCTGCTTATAGCTGAAAACTCTGTCTTC
>USSR01000897.1 GCA_900557355.1 uncultured Bacteroides sp. | reverse complement strand
AAAAACTCGCAAGAAAACTCGTAAGAAAAAAAGTAAAAAAATTTGCTTTTGACCACTGTAAAACATGCTCTGAGCGTTTCGTTATATGAAGGGATAATTTTTCTTTCATATTTCAAAGAAAAGAGGATAAAGAAATGTCAGAGAAAAGATGTTATACAGTTCAAGAGTTACAGGAAATCTTAGGAGTCAGCAGACCTACTATTTATAACCTTTTAAAGAAAAAGGAATTCCGGTGGATACACAGGCAGTCCCATCCATTTCCCAGGCACAGAGAATAAAGAAATTAAGCCGGGAGAAAAAGCTGACTGGAACAAAAATGAGAGAGATCATGGGTGAGATCAAAAAAGGGGAAATTACCAGAGTGATGTTTAACAACGAACAACTGTATCGGTATTTTCCGAAATCATATACCCCGGCAGAAATGAAAGAAGAGATACTGAGCATTTGTCATAGACATATGTCTTGAAAAAATAATAGTGGAACAATATGTTGCTGTGATATAATAAAATATTCGGAATATTTGGAAGAGAATGAAGAGAGGATATGAGTGAACGACATGAAGAAAACAAAAGAAGGAGTTAATTTGAAGAAAAAGAAATTCCTTAGACTGAAGAATACAGGTAGTATCCTTGTGCTTATGGGGCTTTTGATAATTTTTGTAATAGCACTGTACACATTTATCCTGCAAAGTTCTTACACTAAGACCGCCCTTGAAACAGAAATTGCGCGTGATACAGCGAGTGCAGATGCAGTACATAAGCTTGTGGATGGAAAAATCGGAAAAGAAGATTTTGCTCAAATCAAAGATCAATCTGATGAAAAGAAGCAATTATATAAGGATATTTCTTCATATTTCAATGAAATCAGAACACTGAATTCTACTCGATATATTTACACCGCTACAAAAAATGAAGAAGGAAAACTCGTTTATGTGGTAGACGGTTTGGATTCGGATGCGGATGATGTAAGACACCCTGGAGATTATATTGAGGAAGAAATGGTTCCGTATATTGATAGGGCTATTTCTGGGGAGAATGTGTACTCTCAGGATATCATTGATACAACATGGGGTCCGATTTTTACGGCTTGCTATCCTGTAAGCGCAAATCATGATGGGACAGGAGAAATCATTGGCGCATTTTGCATTGAAATGGATATGCAATCAGCTTATGGAATGGTTGAAGAGACGAATCATATTTCCATCATCTGCGGTTTAGTCGCAGGAGCTGTATTGCTTTTAATTTGTCTATATACCTATTATGTTTACCAGAAAAGCAAGGCAGAAGAGCAAAAACAAAAACAATTATTAATGAACGCTGCTGAGGAAGCAGATGCTGCCAACAAAGCAAAATCTGCGTTTTTGCTTAATATTAGCCATGACATCAGAACGCCGATGAATGCCATTATTGGATTTACAAACATTGCGCTTCACCAGAACACGGTTTCAGATATTCATGATAGCTTGGAGAAAGTTCAAAAAAGTTCGAATCATCTTCTCTCTTTGTTGAATGACGTTCTGGATTTTAGTCGCATTGAAAGTGGAAAAGTTATCATTTCTCCTGAGCCAGTGGACATTACTCAATTGACAGATAACGTCCAGGCGATTATGAATGGACTTCTTTATAACCGAGATCTTAAGTTTGAAGTACATCGAGAAAGACCAAAGAACCCATATGTCCTTGCGGATGTTACGCGTATTCGAGAAGTCCTGGTGAATCTTCTTGGCAATGCTGTGAAATTCACAAAGGACGGTGGAAAGATTACTTTGGATATCAGCAGTTACCCCGGAACGGATGAGAAACATATCATAATTCGTTATGTTGTTCAAGATAATGGTATTGGCATGAGTGAAGAGTTCCAGAAAGAATTATTCAAGCCGTTTTCACAAGAAGATGATGCTAATGCCAGAACCAAATATAAGGGAACCGGTCTTGGCATGGCCATCACAAAAAAACATATAGATATGATGGGCGGTTCAATTGCTGTTGAGAGCAAAAAAGGTGTAGGTACTACATTCACTGTGGAGATTCCACTGGAGTTGACAGAACAAGTTATTCAATCAAAACAAAAACAACCTCTACATAGAGATTTGACAGGTGTTCATGTTCTTATGGCAGAGGATAATGATCTAAATGCTGAACTTGCTACGATAATGCTAGAAGATGCCGGTATGACCGTAACACGCGCATCAGACGGAAAAGAAGTTGTGGATTTGTTTAAAAATCATCCACGAGGCACATACGATCTTATTTTGATGGATATTATGATGCCAAACATGGATGGACACCAAGCAACGAAAGCCATTCGAGCCCTAGGTATAGAGCGATCCGATGCAGTTACGATTCCAATTATAGCTTTGTCTGCAAATGCTTTTATAGATGATATTCAGGAATCCTTGGATTCAGGAATGAATGACCATATTTCCAAGCCGATTAACATGGAAGAAGTAACTGATACAATCGCTAAATACATTAAAGACGATACATGTTTGGAAAAGGAACTGAAGCAGAAGCAAAATGACAGATAAGTGTCGGAGCATCAGGAAAATCGCATCGTTAGTGAGAAAAATATGACGGTATCTGAATCCTTTATAACAAAGTATTTAAGCATTGTCTAAAAGAGCAGATGTTAATAAAAGAATACATTAAATAACAAAAAAGGAATTA
>USSR01000896.1 GCA_900557355.1 uncultured Bacteroides sp. | reverse complement strand
CAATGGCCGCAGGCTAAGGGATTGAACATTGCTAATCCGTTGGCACAGATTCTTTCTGTAGCTATGTTGTTCGAGTATTTCGACCTTAAAGAAGAGGGTGCATTGATTCGTAAAGCCGTAGATGCTTCTTTGGATGAGAATGTACGTACGCCGGAAATCCAGGTGGCTGACGGTGCTAAGTACGGAACAAAAGAAGTAGGACAGTGGATTGTTGATTATATCAAGAAAGCTTGATAAACCCGGATAAAAAAGTAAAAGCCTGGCATCGGATAACGGTGTCAGGCTTTTACTTTTTAGTTCGAAATATGTTGTGTTCTACCAACTTTTAATAGTGGAGTATAGAACGATACCGAGTATAGTCAGTAATCCTACATAAATAGTGACTGACCATTGTTTTATTTCTTTTCTCTTCGTGCGGGTGGAAGGTTCCAGATAGATGGCTGCTTTGTGGGCGATAGTGCAGAACAACCAACCGCCGAATCCTCCGATAATACCTCCTACGAGTAAATCACCGGGATAATGTACACCCAAGTATATACGTGTATAGCAGTTAAGAATTGACCAAGTTACGATGAAAATACTTAGCCAACGTTTACGGAACAGAAATACTACAAACATGGCAAGACCCAATGAATTGGCCGCATGGCACGATGGGAAACCATAACTTCCTCCACGATACCCGTTTACGATATATACCATATCCACAATAGGGTTGTCCGGATTGGCGGGACGCAGGCGTGCCACTACCGGGCGGATGATACTGCTGCACATTTGGTCGGCAAAGGTTATCGTGAGCGCGATAGCTGCCACATAACATACGACTACTTTCCAGTGGAAATTTCTTAATAATATGTATAATATGGTGGCATACATGGGAACCCAGATTATTTTACCCGTGAAGGAACTCATGAAATAATCCCAGAAAGGGGAGTGTATACCATTGAAAGATAAGAAGATATTTGTATCTATCTCCGAAAGGAATTGCACGATTTCGCTATGTATCATCCGGCTTTATTGATCTATTTTTAACGTCGCAAATATACAATAAAGAATAGTAAATGTCCTATATTACCTTATAAATATTCCATATTTCTTAATAATTAGCGTTTGGCAAGATCATCGTAGAGCTTCTGTAAGAACGCTTTTCCTTTTTCTAGGTTAGCTCCTTTGGCGGTGCCTTCGTCCAGTTGCACGGTGTTGGCGTCCAGATTGTACACCAATTGGTTATCGGCAGTAATCATTCCGAAATAATCCGGCCGGGTAAAGTATGCGAAATGAGGAGAACCCGGATTCAGGATATTCTTGCTGAAAGTAAATTCATCGTGCGGCAATCCTAATTGAGCGAGCAAAGTGGCGGCAATGTCAATTTGCGAAGCATAGGTATCTATTACGAGAGGTTGTTTAATTGCACCTCCGATTAAAATCAGCGGAATGGTTTGTCCGTCCAGCGGATTTTCTATCGGGTATGGGTATGCACCCTGATGATCGGGAACGAGTACAAACAGTGTGTTTTTCCATAACGGTGTTTCCTGATACTGTTTCACGAAATCTCCCACACAACTGTCGGCATACGCAAAGGAGTTGAGGACTTTATCATCCAGCCTGTGGAACGGAACTTCGAATGGTTCGTGGCTGCTTGATGTCTGAACCAGTTTCAGGAATGGTTCTTCTTGTTTTTCTTCTTTCAGGTCTTTCATCAGGCGTTGGAACAAAACGTGATCTTGTGCTCCCCATTTTCCGGTACGTTCGGACAGAGGAAAATCTTTATCGGAAATAATCTTCTCGATACCGGAAGATACCAGGTAAGAGCGCATATTGGTGAAATCGGCATCTCCTCCATAGTAATATTCGAGGCTGTATCCTGCATTTTTCAAGCTGCGGGGGATGGAAGGAAGTTTGTCCGTCTTTTCGGGATATTTCATGATGCTGGTACTCGGCTGTCCGGGATATCCGCTGATGATAGATGCCAGTCCGCGGTCTGTGCGGAAACTACTGCCGTAGAAGTTGCTGAATAATACACCTTCTTTTGCGAATTTATCCATGTTGACAGCCACATTGGGTTGTCCTCCGAAAGTTTCCATCAAGTGTGTGGAGAAACTCTCAAGGATAATGAAAATAATGTTCGGGCGTTGTGTATTCAATAATTGGGGGATGCTGTCCGTTGCTGCGACGGGTTTGTCTACCATCTCTGCAAATAATTCGTCGGCTATTTTCGGGTCCATGAAGCGATACTGCTTATCGAAATTATTCTGATGGGTGGCAGAATACATGAAGCTGAATGCCGGATTAATGGCTGCATGATTCATGCGTTGATCCTGACTGAAATACACTTTGCTTAAATTCATGGTGGATACGCTGAATCCGCCCCGGATAGGGATGAAGAGTGCCGCTGTCAGCAAAAGCAGTGCAAGCGAGACATTCTGGCGTCGATAAGGTATTTTCAGAGGCTTTTTCTCCCGGATAAGGACGCAATAGAAAATACAGTATAGAATTGCTGCATAGATCAATATAGCTAGAATTCCAAGTAGAACAAACCAAAAACTGACACTTGCCATGGCATCTTTGGGAGAAGAGAAGAAATAGAAAATAGGAGTGGCGTCCAGACGGAATCCCCAAAATCCGTATAATCCCAAGTCAATGATAAAAATGCAGGCCATGACAAAGGCTAT
>USSR01000895.1 GCA_900557355.1 uncultured Bacteroides sp. | reverse complement strand
TCTCGTAACTGGCATTTCCTTTAAAGTCAGACTCCCGGAGTAACTGTCCGAACATAGCCACTGCAGAAGCAAAGCGGAAATCGGAAGAAACATTATTTCCTTTATTATCTACGAAAGGAAGTTCCATTTTCTTGCTGACATCTTTATCCGGAGCTTTATAACGCAGTTTCACAGTCAGGAGATCATTAGAGCCTGTCGGTTTCACTGTCACTTTCTCTTTCTTCTGATATTTCAGATCGTCTATTTTACCCACATATTCATTCTTTATACCTGTAGGAATCACTTCGTAAAAAGCAGTTACCGTATGTCCCGCACCCATATCTCCGGCATCTTTAGCATCATTATTAAAGTCTTCGTCTTTCAACAGACGGCTTTCGTAACCAATCAAACGATACGCCTGCACTTGGGAAGGATTAAATTCCACTTGCAGTTTGACGTCTTTCGCCACTGTATGCAATGTAGCGCCGAATTCGCCTACTAAAACACGATTGGCTTCCTGCAAGTTATCTATATAAGCATGATTACCGTTTCCCTTTTCTGCCAACACCTGAATCTTCTTATCTTTATAATTACCCATGCCATAACCTAATACGGTAAGGAACACTCCACTCTTACGTTCTTTTTCAATCAATTGTTCCAATCCTTCGGCGGAAGAAACACCCACATTAAAATCACCGTCGGAGCAAAGTATGATACGGTTGTTACCATTAGAGATAAAATTCTTCTTGGCTATTTTATACGCCAACAGGATACCCGCACCACCTGCCGTAGAACCACCTGCCGTCAATTCATCTATCGCTTCACGAATCTTCTGTTTGTCACTACCCAGAGTGGCCTCCAGTTTCACACCGGCACTGCCTGCATAAGTCACGATAGCTACTTTATCTTTATCCCGTAAGTTGTTTACCAACAATTTGAGAGATGATTTCACCAAATCCAACCGGTTGGCTCCCCACATAGAGCCGGAGACGTCAATCAGAAACACCAGGTTAGATGCAGGCAAATTATCCGTCGGAATTTCTCTAGCTTTCAAGCCAATACGCACAAGACGGTGAACCGCATTCCAGGGACATGCTCCGGCTTCCATCGTGATTTTCACAGGATCACTTCCTGTCGGTTTCGGATAATCATAGGAAAAGTAGTTCACTAATTCTTCCGTACGGATAGCATCTACAGGAGGCAATTCACCTTTATTGATAAAACGACGCATATTACTATAAGAAGCAGCATCTACATCAATAGAGAAAGTAGAAAGCGGAGCATCCGACACACTCTTAAATCCATTCTCCTGAATCTGCCCGTATTCTTCCGCATTTACAGCATCATACATGATTCCCGGTGTCGGACATACCGCCATATAAGCAGCAGACACCGATTTAGTAGCCTTTAGCTCATGCCCGTATCCTACCACTACACATTCTTCCAATACCACATCATCAGCTTTCATCTTCACATCCAGCGTAGCCGATTTCACCACCCTTCTCTCTTGCTTATACCCGATATACTGGAACAACAACGTCTCCCCCTTCTTGGCCTGAATGGTGTACTGGCCCTTCATATTCGTTATTGCACCCTTCGAAGTACCCTTGATCTGTACCGAACAACCTACAAGCGGATTTCCATCCTTTGCATCCGTCACCGTACCCGACACAGTAATAACTTGCGCATTCATCCTACCTAAAGAAATAACCGCCATTAGCAGTACGAGCATCATCGCTCTGAATTGATTTGTTTTCATAACTTCTTATTTTAAAATGTTACTATTAGTTCGCTTTTATTATAGAGATGCACATTTCACACAGATTCCATAAATTGCCTGAACTTTTTTTTATCCGGCAGAAAAAAGAGTCATTTCAAAATTCTCACTCATTCCTTTGCAACTCTTAAGATGATGTGTATATTTGCCGATCATAAACATATTATAAATATGAAAAACGAAGTCGACGGAAGGCGGGAAATAGCCTCACGAAACACAGCCTGGGCTACTATTATTGCCCGCAAACTAACTCGTTGGGGTGTCACTCCCAATCAAATTTCCATGATGAGCGTATTCTTCGCTATGGTGGGGTGCCTTCTGTTGATCGGCACAGTCATTGATCCCGGTTTTAACAAGTATGTAGCCTACATTCTGTTCATCGTTTGCATGCAGTCGCGGTTACTCTGCAACCTGTTCGATGGGATGGTAGCTATTGAAGGAGGGAAGAAAAGTGCCAACGGAGATCTCTACAATGATATGCCCGACCGCTTTGCTGATGCTTTGTTCATCATTCCCATCGGATATATAGCAGGTGGATTCGGTATTGAACTGGGATGGCTAGCGGCCCTTCTTGCCGTTATGACAGCTTATTTCCGCTGGATAGGAGCCTACAAAACGCACCAGCATTTCTTTAACGGTCCGATGGCCAAGCAACACCGCATGGCATTGCTCACGCTTGCCTTTGTAGTAGCCACCTGCACCATTCACGCAGGATACGACCGGATGGTATGTCTCATAGCTCTGATAATAATCAACGTCGGCCTTGTCGCAACACTGATACACCGTCTGTACCTCATGTCACACACAACAAACAATGAAATAAAATGAAAGAACTACTGGATATCATATTTCCTACGCTAAGCGATGAATTGATTATCGTCATTTCGCTCATCATCGGACTGCTTGTTACGGCAAGCAA
>USSR01000894.1 GCA_900557355.1 uncultured Bacteroides sp. | reverse complement strand
ATATGTTGTATTACAATTACATGACAGGTGCTTACTTTGCCAACTTATGGAAAGAGAAAGCACTTGCAAACAAGTACAATAAGCTGGCACAAGATTTAAAGAGAAAGATATTCAAACACTTCTGGGATGATGAAAGAAAAGCATTCATCAATGGCACGATGAATGACGGCACCACTATTGACAAGCGAATTTCACATCATGCACAATATTGGGCTATCCTGGCAGATATATTTCCGAAAGAACATTATGACAATTTATTCGAGAATATCCTTCCCAATCTACCTCACTATTATACCACTGTCAGCTACGAAAAAGGATATGAATTCCTGGCATATGCCAAGGCAGGACGGGTAAAGGAGTTATGGGATTTCATGTACCGTGTCTTCGGTGATTGGATGGATCAAGGACATACCCGCTTTCCCGAAAACTTCCAGACAGAGGCTTCAAGAGCCAAGCAACTGGAGTTTTACAGACGTCCTTACGGTTTAAGCCTTTGCCACGGTGCCAACGGAGTGCCTGCGGTAGTAGGCGCCTTAAACGGCCTCATTGGTTTCAGCCAATCGGCAGAAAAGTCCAATGAATATACCATTAAACCTGAACTTTTACATCTCAAATGGATAACCTCAAGGATTCCCGTCAAAGAAGGCTTTATCAGTGTAAAACTGAATGCAACCGGCGAAAGTACAATCGAAATTCCCAATGGTTGTATAGTTAAGGTTATCACCAAAGGAGAAGGTAAGCCATTAACATTAAGGAAGCCAGGTACATACAAATTCAAATTAATTGATTAACTTTCGGACATAAAAGTAAAAATACTTATGAAAAGACATTTTATAACAGGAAGCCTTCTGGCTCTTATACTCGCTACAAGTTGTACACCAACCCATGAAAAAAAAGTGCCGGAATCCTTTCCACCTCCTCTGATGGGCTGGAGTTCTTGGAACACCTATCATGTGAATATCAACGAAGAGCTGATAAAGAAACAAGCGGATGCGTTAGTTACTCATGGGTTGAAAGATGACGGTTATCTATATATTAATGTGGATGACGGATTTTTCGGTTGGCGAGATGAGACCGGAAAGATGCATGCACATCCCGAACGTTTTCCTAACGGCATGAGGCCTATATCCGACTATATCCATTCATTAGGTCTGAAAGCAGGTATCTATTCGGATGCAGGCGACAACACCTGCGGTTCTATTTACGACGATGATGCCAATGGAGTTGGCTCCGGTCTCTACGGGCACGAGCAACAGGACATGGACCTTTATCTGAAAGAATGGAACTATGACTTCATCAAGATAGATTATTGCGGTGGCAGAGAATTAGGGCTTGATGAAGAAAAGCGTTACGCAACCATTTGCGAAGCAATCAAGAATACCGGACGCACCGATGTTTCCATTAATATTTGCCGATGGGCTTTCCCTGGTACTTGGGCAAAAAGCATGGCGCGTTCCTGGCGCATCAGTCCGGATATACGTCCCCGCTGGGAATCCGTGAAGAATATTATCCGAAAGAATCTCTATTTATCAGCTTATGCCGGTGAAGGGCATTATAATGACATGGACATGCTGGAAGTCGGTCGCGGATTGAAGCAGGAAGAGGAAGAAGTACATTTTGGAATGTGGTGTATCATGAGCTCGCCCCTGCTTATCGGTTGCGATATGACAACCATTCCCGAAGCTTCATTGGCTTTGCTGAAGAATAAGGAGTTGATAGCACTGAATCAGGATCCGTTAGGACTACAAGCATACGTGGTACAGCATGAGAATGAAGAATATGTATTAGTAAAAGACCTTGAGCAAAAGCGAGGGCTTGTGCGTGCTATAGCTCTGTATAATCCATCGGATACTGTATATAAATTCAATGTTCCTTTCGAAAAGCTGGAGATGGGGGGAACGGTAAAAGTTCGCGATGTGATACAATGCAAGGATTTGGGAGATATGACAGACACCATCCGGTCATCAGTTTCCCCACATAGCGTTGCAATATGGAGATTGGAAGCAGAAAAGCGCCTGGAACCGACTCTTTATGAGGCAGAATGGGCCTATTTGCCTTGCTATGATGACTTGGGAAAGAACCCTAAACAAATATTCTATGCCGCATCTCCGGCTTGTTCCGGCAAGATGAAAGTATCAAATATCGGAGGCAGTGAAGAAAATATTGCCGAATGGAAAGAAGTGTACAGTGAGAAAGGGGGCGAATATGATATGACTATTTATTATAGCTGCGACAAAAACAGGAAACTGGAAGTATCTGTAAATGGGACAAAGACAGAAATAAAAGACCTGAATGGCGGCGACAAAGAAAAAGTAACATCCGTAACCATTCCTGTAACTTTAGTAGCCGGTAACAACGTAATCCGTATGGGAAACAACTTCGGATGGGCACCGGATATTGATTGCTTTAAGTTAAGTAAACGACAGTAACAAAGAATTTGTATGATAAAAGTAACCATAATAACAATAGCTTTATGCATAGCAGGAGCAGCAAAAGCCCAGACTTACGTTCCTCCCGTTTTTGGCGCAGACAGTCTGAACATCCATACGGATGAAATGACACGCCTATATGTACCTCCCCAAAAGGTCATGTGGATTAGCAATGACTCTTTAGTCAGCAATGCGGAAGTACTGCTTCTTCCCGGTACGGGACAAGCGGAACTTGGCAAAAAGAACATGTGCTCCATGTTG
>USSR01000893.1 GCA_900557355.1 uncultured Bacteroides sp. | reverse complement strand
CCCTCTGCTTGTAAGGCAGATGCTCTGAACCAGCTGAGCTAAACGCCCATACACTTTCGTTTCAAAAGCGATGCAAAGGTACAGCTTATTTTGATATTACCAAAACAATTGCGAACTATTTTCTAAGAAATTTATACAGAAAGATATATACTTATTGAATTTCAGCATTTTAAATAAGTAACTTTTTTCTGAGACATTTCACCAACATAATCGCTATAAACCGATTCTTCGCCTTACGGAAGAATATGAGTACCCGGTGAAAGCACTTTTTCCTTACTGCCAGGCAATGCCACTACTGCCGTGGTGCCTTGCGGAACGACCACTTGAATACCGAGTTTATGATCTTGCTGCCTTATATCAACCTTGATGTCACCATAAAGAGTAGGCACCACCGCCGAAGCTTTATTCAACGAACCCAGTTGCGGAGCAACACGGAATTGCTTAAATCCGGGAGCAAGTGGTTCTATTCCACACAGTTTTTGACTCAATATAGTCAGCGGACCACCACTCCATGCATGATTTATAGTGCCTCCACCAAAACCTTCGGCGCCTATCCCCCACCCTTCAAATAAGGTGGTATAAGGATATGACATCATTTTAGCATAACGGTCGCGCATACGTTTCAATGCAAACTCCGGTTCGCCCATCATAAACAAGGCTTCCATTACATACTTTTCCATATAAGGACTGGCATGATATTCCTTCTTGAAAACCTTTAGCAAAGCTTTATATCTACCGACCGGTGCCAATCCACTCACTACAGCCATTGCCTGCGCACGGTCATCCGTCTCCCCATTATGCAATTTGGAACGATAAGCCTTACCATTCCAATAGCGGGCGTCAAAAACCGCAGAGATACGTTTCATCATTTCACCGATCTGATTGGCATCATACAGTTTACGCAGATGAAGGGCAAACTCTTTTTCAGCCTTAAGAGCCAGATAATACCAACAGGTAGTAAGAACCTCCATATCAACATCCGTTCCCCAATCGCCCCAACTCCAATCACCCTGACGAACCACAGGCATACCTTGGCCATCAACCTGCCAGACTTCATGCAAATACTTCTTCAGGCCGTCGTAAATATGCGGAACAAAAGAATAATCGTCACTATAGAACGCTTGCGTGTAGAATCCATACCAGCCTACAGACGCAAGCATCTGCAAAGGAAGTTCCTTACACCAGTTCAACGATGGAACAGGAGAAGCAATAACGCCGTCCGGACGTTGCCAGTTCATCAATTCATAGATACCTTTTGCGGCCAACTGCCAACCGCGCGGATCAAGTACATAGAAAGCTTCACCCAACTCATTTACTTCATCTCCCCACCATTGAGCACGCTCACGATCAGGACAGTCCATGTAATTATCGCGCATGGTAATATATAAAGTACGCGCACTTCGCTTCCACAATTCATTATAGAAATCATCATCGCATGCGAAAGAACCTTTCATATCCGCATTATAACCCGTTTCCCGGTATTTAACGCCCAGCACTTCCACGCCGGCAGGAACAACATAAAGCACCTCATGACCATTCATCCAGCCGAAACTTTCATATTCCTGCTCACCCTCACGAGTAATGTATTCAGCTCTCACATTATTAGCACTTCCTCCCGTATAATTATCGGTCAGCATGCCAACCACCAATCCGGCAGGAGCCTTTACATGCAGATAAGGAGTTATCTGACAATTATAGGGCAAACGGCACCGAATAGTATCCCCTTTTTCATTTTTGACTACTTCCGGATAATCCGTTAACCCACCATTCTTCCACATCGGAATGGGACGGGCTACCAATTTTCCAAACGGCATTTCGTGTGGAGCCACAATTTCGATAGATGCTCCCAGCTTTCCACTGAAATCCGGCATATTCCAACCTGCCAATTCCTTACGGGCATCAAAGCGGATATTACTTTCGGATAAACGATAATTGGGGAATGGGGCTTCTGTATTCTGATAAGCCCGATACACACTACATTGCCAGCTCTTATCACTGACAATGGATAAATTTGCCCCTTGGGCACAAAACAACAAAGCTGCCGTTCCACTATTCACATGACTGAATCCGTTTTTCCCGAAATGCCACACCAGCAGAGCAATGGTATTCTCCCCCTTCTCCAGATAAGGGGCAATATCCACCTGATCATAATAAGTCGCTCCGGGAACAGGCCCCCGTTTCAATCCGCCTTCAAACACCACCATCTTGCCGTTAATCCATAGCCAATACTTAGAATCCACAGCGATATTTGCAATCATCTCACCCGGAACGCCGGGCAGATGCACCGTTTTACGAAAACAAAGCCAGGTATTCGGAGTACTTTGACAATGTTCACTACCAATCCATTTGGATTGAGGAAGGAAATCATCTGCTGCCTTTAATTGTACAGCAGCCAATATACAAACTAAAACAATAAAGAAATGGGGGATTTTTTTCATGGTTTAAGAACGCATTCTGGTTAAACAATAACTAAACCTTATCTTACCCACAAAGATAAGCATAAAAAAAAGAGATGCCAATTTAGCATCTCTTTTTTTAACTTCAGGTAAATACCTGATTACTTATATTCTTGCCAACTCTTGATAGCAATATCTTCCAGCTTCAATTCGCAGAATGCTTCGATAAAGGCACTTGCCAGACGAGCATTCGTAATCAACGGAATGTTATGGTCGATAGCACCACGACGAAAA
>USSR01000892.1 GCA_900557355.1 uncultured Bacteroides sp. | reverse complement strand
ATCTTATAGCAAACAGGATGCAGAGATACACTGAAAAGATACTTATCTCCCAAGACTTCCCGCATCTTCAGGATAGCCAAACTATAGTCTTCATACTCTTTCTCATTCTCCGCCCATTCAAAGTCAAGGTCAATACCATCCAAATTATTCTTTTCCAGCACTTTCTTGATATTCTTCGCAAATGTAGTACGAGCAGCCTCATCAGCCACCATTGCTTTCCATTCACCACTGGAAGCACCCAAGCGTATTTTCGCTTTTGTCCCTTTTACTTTTCCACGAACCGACTTAATCAACCCTTCCCAAGTTGTCTCACCTTTTCCCTGAAAAGCACGGGGATTCTCAAATAAAAGCGATCCGTCTTTATTAGGGTGAACACTCAAAAAGATTAGATCGTCACTTGCCCGCAGGCTTTCTGTAGAAATACGCCCTCGATTGTAAAAATTACCCCGCACATAAGAACTGATCATATAGTCTTGTTGTGCAAATAATGATAATCCGACAAACAAAAAAAGGAAGAATACAATTTTTCTTAGCATTAGCATAATGATTGATAATTAATAAGTTTAGATCGCAAAAATACGCATGTCAAACGGAAATAGATGTTCAAAAACAACTATAATACTTCCAGAAATCAACATAAAGTCTTCCATTCAGACACAAAAACAGACAAATCTTGAAAAAAGAGTTAGGAAAAATAAAATAAAGTACGTTTCTTTGTAATTTCAGCTACTCAATTGGTAGCTGAAATATTGTCACAAACTCACGTTCAAAGAAATACAACAAATCTATATTTATGAATAAATTACTATTAACCGGATTTTTAACTGCCGGAGCAGCCATCCACAATTTAAGTGCCCAAACTACTGCCGGGCAAGGAAACCAACAAAAGGACGAACAGCGTCCCAATATCCTCTTTATCCTAAGTGACGACCACACCTCACAAGCATGGGGCATTTATGGTGGAGTGCTGGCAGATTATGCCTATAATAACAATATTCGCCGACTTGCCAATGAAGGCGTAGTCCTCGATAATTGTTTCTGTACTAATTCCATCTCCGCACCCAGCCGTGCCAGTATCCTTACAGGATTATATAGCCACCGGAACGGACTTTACACACTAGCCGATTCTTTGAACACTTCAATCCCCACCCTGGCTACCGTTCTACAATCACATGGATATAACACAGGGCTTGTCGGGAAATGGCATATCAAGTCACAGCCACAGGGCTTCAATTATTACTCTATCTTCTACGACCAGGGAGAATATCGTGATCCCACTTTTATCGAAAGTAGTGATCCCTGGCCGGGTAACCGACGATTTGGAGAACGCATACTTGGCTTTTCTACCGATCTCGTCACAGAAAAAGCAATCAACTGGATCAAGCAACAGGACGGCAAGCAACCTTTCCTGATGTGCTGCCACTTCAAAGCCACTCACGAACCCTACGATTATCCGATTCGTATGGAACATCTTTACGACGGTGTCACCTTCCCCGAACCGGAAAATCTTCTGGACTGGGGACCGGAAACCAACGGGCGTTCTTTCAAAGGGCAACCCTTAGAAGAGTTGGTACACCGCTGGAAAATCGCCTCAAAAGATCCGGATAAGTGGTGGTGTCGTTATCCCGGTCTGCCGTTCAGTACGGAAGGAATGCAACGAACCACCGCCAGACGCGCAGCCTATCAAAAACTAATCCGCGATTATATGCGTTGCGGAGCCACTGTTGACGACAATATCGGCAAGCTCCTGAAAACTCTCGATGAAATGGGTATTGCTGATAATACAATAGTTGTCTACGTCTCCGATCAGGGATATTTCCTGGGCGAACATGGCTTCTTCGACAAACGTATGTTTTATGAAGAATCAGCCCGTATGCCTTTCGTTATCCGCTATCCCAAAAAGATCCCTGCTGGAGAACGCCTGAAAGACCTGATACTCAACGTCGATTTCGCACCAACTCTAGCCGAATTTGCCGGAGTAAAAATGGAGAATGTGCAAGGAACCAGTTTCGTCAACAACCTCGAAGGAAAGACTCCACCCGACTGGAGAAAGGAAATCTATTACCGATACTGGACCAATCATGCCATACGCCCGGCACATTTCGCCATCCGGTCCGATCGATACAAACTGATCTTCTATTACGCTCAAAATCTGGATATGACCGATACAGGAAACTTTGAATTCACTCCGTCATGGGACTTCTATGATTTACAAAACGACCCGCATGAAAATCATAATGCATACAATGATCCGAAGTACGCCCCTGTCATCAAACAGATGAAAAAGCAATTATTAAATCTCCGCAAGGAAGTAGGTGATACAGACGAGAAATATCCGGAGATGCAGGAATTACTCGAAAAGTATTATAATAAGGACATGCGGTAATCATACCGCCATACTCTCCTTGAAAACTTTTTATGTTGCTTTTCCATTCCTTATTTTCTCAAATAATTCTCACCGTGATGAGAATTATCTACTGTCTGAATAGGCTGGAACGATACAATATATTAGTTATAAATTCATTCCACTACATCAAAGATAATCATACAAAGATTTCTACTAAAACATAAATAAAAGAAAGAATTCCATTTTCCACAAAAAAAGTCTATCTTTGTTCCGTCAAGATAATAAATCATGAATAAAACTCATGCCAGGAGATTCATTTTGCATACAATATACCAACTGTACGGGAT
>USSR01000891.1 GCA_900557355.1 uncultured Bacteroides sp. | reverse complement strand
TTGGTGGTTTTTGAAGGGGAAATCCTGGTACCCTTTGCCATTGAATCTTCTTTGTCCGGGGTGCAGAAGAAATTTCTTCCTACGGATAAACTTTGGTATAGAAAGGAATTTTCTTTAAATAAGAACTGGAGAGGCAAAAATGTGATACTTCATTTCGGTTCTGTCGATTATGAGTGTAATGTTTGGCTGAATAACCGGTTGGTTGGAAGCCATAAGGGAGGAAATAATCCTTTCAGCTTTGATATTACCAAATATCTGAAACGCGACGGTGTTCAGATACTGGAACTGTCAGTGGTCGATCCTACCGATACGAAAACTGTGACACGTGGGAAACAGCGCATCGATCAGGGGGGAATCATGTATACACCTGTTTCGGGAATTTGGAAGACGGTCTGGCTGGAGCCGGTTGAAAGTACACATATCAACCGGATTCTTCCGGAAGCGGATATTCTGAATCATAAAGTGGATCTGGATATAGATGTTTCCCGTGCAAAAGGAGGAGAAAAAGTGAAGATAGATTTATATGATGACGGTAAACTTGTGAATAGCATAAACCGATTGCTCACGGATAAGATTGAGTTGGCAGTTCCTGATGCTGTTCTATGGTCTCCGGCTTCTCCAAAGCTATATCGCTTCCATGTTCAACTAAGCAGGGGAAATGAGGTGCTTGATGAAGTTAGCAGTTATTTTACTTTGCGTGAAGTATCCGTGCAAAAGGATATGTGCGGATATAACCGTGTGGGTTTGAACGGAAAGCCTATCTTCCAATATGGCACGCTGGATCAGGGTTGGTGGCCTGACGGGCTTTTGACGCCTCCGTCGGAAGAGGCTATGCTTTGGGATATGGTTCAGTTAAAGGCGATGGGATTTAATACCATTCGGAAGCATATCAAGGTAGAACCCGAATTATATTATTATTATGCGGATTCCCTCGGGTTGATGATGTGGCAGGACATGGTATCCGGATTTGAAACAGAACGTCGTTCCGAGCAATGTCCCGGACCGTATGCGGCAAAAGACTGGGAGGCTCCTCATGAACATGCCGCGCAGTGGGAAAGAGAATTGTTCGAAATGATTGATGATTTACGCTTCTATTCGTGCATCACTACCTGGGTCATCTTTAATGAAGGATGGGGACAATACAACACTGAAGATATCGTGAATCGTGTGATGGCGTATGACAAAAGTCGGATTATAAACGGTGTGTCCGGTTGGAAGGACCGCGGGGTAGGACACATGTTCGACGTACACAATTATCCGCAGACTTGTATGGTTTTACCGGAAAACAATGGAAACCGTATTTCAGCTTTGGGGGAATTCGGTGGATTGGGTTGGGCTATCCAGGAGCATCTGTGGGATGCAAAGCGCAGGAATTGGGGGTATAAGAACATTGATGGCGGCATGGCACTGTTAGAGAATTACGCTCATATCATTCATGATCTGGAAGCTTTGGTGGCTCAGGGGCTGAGTGCTGCCATTTACACACAGACCACAGATGTGGAGGCAGAAGTTAATGGGTTGATTACTTACGATCGTAAACAGACGAAACTTCCGGTCGGGGTGATGCATTTGATTAATGACAGGTTATATCGTGTAAAGTCGGTACGGGCAACAGTGCTGGTAGCCGACGGACAGGGAGGTGGAAAGAACAGACGCAGTGTATCACTCAATGGGCAACAGCAAGATTTGGAATTGCCTTGTGCTATTGGAGAAAAAACGGCGGTGGTGGCGGTGGCTCATTTCCCGGTTGACAGAGTGTATGAAAACCTTTCTTTGTGGTTGAATATGTCTGCCGATGTAGTTGTAAAGTTGAATGGAAGCACGGTTTTTGAACAGAATATTCGTGAGTTCAGGCAATATACCCATTTCAGCCTCAGTGATTATGCTTATTTATTAAAACCGGGAATCAATGAGTTGAGGATAGAAGCAAAAACAACCCGGCGCTCATATTTTGATTTCAGCCTGAGGGGGTATTGATGAATCTGTAAAGTTCTTGATGGCCTGAACGTTGCTCGTCATTTATATGAAGAGTTGATGTATGTATCTTAAATCTGTAATATGAAGTTTAAATTGATGATTATATCCATCGTTTCTACTTTTATTGTCTGTGGAGTACTTTGTAGTACGTTTGTGGATTATGAAGTAAATGATCGTTTTTTTCTTCTTTTTCCTTTTGCGGTAAGTATAGTAACAGCAAGTTTGTTGGCTTTTATTCTGGCTGTGTTGAAAAAGAATGTTTTTCGGTTTACTTTGGCAGATTGGTTGATTACTGCTGGAGTTATCTATTATGTACTAAGATATGATTATCAGTTGCGTATTGCGGATTGGAAAGTAATTTACGCTGTTTTATTATTGTTGTTATGGTATGTGATGCGAGTTATTTTTTCTTCCTTGCAGATTTCAAAAAATATGTTATCTGTCGGGATTATTGTAATTGGATCTTTAATCGCTTTTTGGGGAATATTACAGCTTTATGGTTTTTGTAATTCCAATCATTTTTTCTATCGCATAACAGGGCCATTCATAAATCCTGGACCTTATTCAGGATATCTGGCTATGTTACTTCCTATCTGTTTTCATAATTTATTGTTGTCTAAAGATTGGCAACGTTATTATTGGTGGGGAGCATTTGCTTTGATGTTTTGTATCATTGCTGTCCCATTAAAATCTAAAATAGCTCTTTGAAATATTTGAAATTTAGTT
>USSR01000890.1 GCA_900557355.1 uncultured Bacteroides sp. | reverse complement strand
ACGTTCCACCAATTCCCGCGGAGCAGTATCACGCTGCATGGCACGGGCTATACGAATCTCCTCGGGTGCATATACCATAATTACGGCATCTACTTCACCTGCAAATCCGGCTTCAATCAGAATTGCAGACTCCATTCCTACTATCGGATACGCATCGTATCGCTTTACCCATTGATGAAAATCATCCCGCACCCGTGGATGAATAATACCATTTACAGTACGGATATGTTCGGGGTTACCAAATATATAGGAAGCAAGCAAGGGTTTATTCAACTCTCCACTGGCATAAATATCTTCTCCCAGTAAAGCTATCAGTTCCCGGCGAATCAAAGAGTCCGAAACAGTCAGGCGCTTGGATTCAATATCCGAGATATAAACAGGGACACCCATCACTTCCAGTAGTCGGGAAACTACACTTTTTCCACTACCGATTCCACCAGTTATACCTATCTTAATTGCCATAATCAGGAGATACTTGCTCAATTAGGAAATCTACCTGCTCCGGACTGATACGTATTTGGTTTACGCCTTTCGGCACTGATCTTAATTTCACCGTATACTTATCCGAACCTAACTTCAGAAGTTCCTCATAAGAAACATTGATATGAAAATCACTTGCTGTTATTTGGCGGAAATGACTCAAACCAACCTGGAAAGTAACATTCACTTTTGATGGAAATGCACGCAATACTTTACCTGCAGGAAAGTTAACACCCCTCAAAGGAACTTCCACAGTCTTCTCCGTATAAATATCCACAGGAAAAATCATCTCCACAGAAGCTGGCACAAACTTAACCCCCTTCTGGGCAAGCAAAGGAATTTGCCTCTTCAGTGTATCAGAGACATCTTCAAATTTCACCTTCTGTGTATAGGCAATGGTTATTGTATCCAGTACACCTGCAGGTGCGTAGGCTAATACAGAATCAGGCGTACAAATTGTATCGGAAATATAATACTGGCGTCCGGCACTCACTGTTCCCTGTAACTTCACCGGAACTAATTTGGAGTCTCCGGTAGAATAGATATACTCTAACGTATCAGGTTTCACGGAAAGTAATTTTGTAGATACGTTCAACTGGTTGAGCAATCTTTTCTCAAACTGCGAAGAATAAATACGTACATGGTTATCCTTCCCTTTATAATCAGAAAAATCCAGAGTAATAGGGAAAAAGCTCTTTCCAAGCATATAGTTAAGTAATACCGTACCTTTATCTTTCACCCGAATATGCAGTTCGGAAGGAGGTTCAGAAGTTATAACAATATTATTAGGAACTCCTTTCAGACGTACCGGAATGGAGAATTCCGTTTCATAATCATTATTTAATGTCTGAAGCAGCCAGAAACCACTGGCAATGAAGAAGAAGAATAAAAAAATTAAGAACTCTCTGCTCTTATCACTGAGCAGAAAGTCCTTAATTTTTCTCGCTGTTTTTAAATATATGCGTTTTATGTTCCTACGATCAATCATAGGCTCACTATTCAAATTTATTTAACAGCCTGATTGCTGTTAGCATCTGCAGCTGCTGCAAATATAGAATTCTTATCAATTCTAATCCTAACATTAGAAGCGATTTCAAGTACTATATCATTATCATTAATCTCTTTGATAACACCATGAATACCGCCGGCAGTAATCACTTTTTGGTTTACCTGAAGCGATTTGCGGAAGTTTGCAATTTCTTTTTGCTTTTTGTTTTGTGGACGAATCATGAAAAAATACATGATAGCAAACATGGCAATCAGAAGAATCCACATCATGCTACCACCACCAGGGGCTGCGGCAGGAGCTTGCAAGAATACGGTCATTAAATTCATAAATTATTCGTTTTTAGTTTTTAATACTCAACAAAGATATCAGTTTTTAGCCAACTTACCTTCTTTTTTTAATTGATTAACTATTCCGTCTAATGTACCATTTACGAAACTTCCGCTCTTTATCGTACTATAGACTTTAGCAATCTCTACATACTCATTTAACGAAACACTCACAGGAATGTTCGGAAAACTCAGAATTTCCGCTAATGCACATTGCATTATTATCACGTCCATAAAGGCTACACGATCCAAATCCCAATTACGAGTATTCTCACTGATCAGATGACGATAGTAGTCGCAGTTCAAGATAGCACGACGAAACAAACGACGAGCAAACTCCTGGTCTTCCTCATCTTTAAACTCAGGCAGCAAAGTCTGGTTAGCACCATTCTTTTCCTCAAAACGTTTGATTGTCTTCAGAACAAAAGTATCTACGATTTCTTTGTCATCATTCCAGTAAAGACTCTGGTCTTCCAACAAAGTATCCAATGCTTCGTTATTAAAAATAAATGCTTTATAGAGCTTTCTCCATAATTCACGGTCTGTTTCATAAGACTTATCAGGCGAAGCCATATACTCCTTATATATATCAGAAGTTATAATCTTCTCATACAAGCCCTTGATAAAGTCTTCATCATTTGTCCACGACCGTTTTTGGTTGGCAGCAAAGTCAAGCAACTGCTTATTCACTTCCAATTGAGAAACGAACTTGTTTTCTACGAATTTCATGTTGGGATACAACTCCTCTGCGGTCGGAGCTAACTTGGCTTTTGCCGCATCAATGCGTTTTTGTGCGTAAGTCGTCAGAGCCACCATCAGCATCAGCAAATAATTATAAAGGTCATACGCTTTCGAAAGACTAAAGAATAATTCTTTCTCCGCTGAGTCGT
>USSR01000889.1 GCA_900557355.1 uncultured Bacteroides sp. | reverse complement strand
CCTCCAATCTACAGTGTTATGATATTCAAAATAGAAAGATGTTTGAGTTTTCTGGCAAAGAGACTATACAATCGGATATTGTAAAAGCTATCATAGATGATGGGAATGGTAATATTTGGATAGGTACCAATAGTAAAGGCATATACATCTTGAATGAACAGACCGATAATCTCATGCACATTCATAGAGATTCGGGAACTCCTTTTTCCTTGTCGAGCAATCACATTAATAGTTTCTATAAAGATAATCAGGATATTCTGTGGGTTGGAACGACGAAGCAGGGGGTTGCGTTTACTGATTTGAATAATACCGCCTTTGAAATATGTAAAACTCCTGAGCAGGAAGATATCAGTTGTTTTCAAGAAGATAGGAATGGGAATCTGTGGCTTGGATTTGATGGAAAGGGCTTGGCTTGCTATGACAGCAAACAAAAAAACTATAAGTTGTTTAATACTCACAATAGTAATATTCCCTCTAATCTTATTATAGGTTCATATCTTGATTCCAAAGGCAAGATGTGGTTCGGTAGTTATGGGGGTGGCATATTTTATGAGCAGAACGGAACCTTTTTTCCTTTTGAACAGATTTTGGAACCAATAGAGTATGTCCGGCATATTGCTGATGACAAATATGGGAATTTATGGGTTGGAACGTTTATGCACGGTCTGTATTGTATAGATAACGGAGGGAAAATAACGTCTTATACAAAAGAGAATTCATGTTTATACACCAATACCATTACAGACTTGGTCTATTCAAGTGACCATGCGATGTTATATATTGGTACTAGTACGGGATTATATGAGTTGAATACTCAAACACGGCAACTTGCTCCAGTAAAAGGGAATAATAATAAAGTGTCATTGACAAAAATGCATATTAGTTGCCTATACCGTGATCGACGGGGATTGTTGTGGATTGGAACCAGACATGGAGTTGGAATTTATGATGAAAAAAGTAGAACGCTTACTCGTCTTTCTACAAATGATGGTGTATCTCATCCTTATATACGTGGCATTGTAGAAGACCATAATAAAAATATGTGGATAGCTACAGATTGTGGTATTACTCACATTATTGTGGTTGATGACCCTACTGCCCAAGAGCTGCAATATCGGTGTTATTCCTATTTTAATGAAGATGGTATTGGGGATATTACATTTAATAACTACTCAATTTATTGTAACCGGAAAGGCGAAGTTTTAATGGGAGGTACGGGAAAATATTTAAAGATAGACCCTAATCAGGCTTTGTATCATCCCAACCAACATAAAGTTATTTTTACCGGATTATATTTAGCCAATCAGCGTGTAGACGTAGAGAAAAAAACGCATGATGGGCGAATCTTGTTACAAAAGAATATTCAGTTGCTTGATGAAATTACAATGGATTATTCTGATAGTAATTTTGCATTGGAAATTTCTGCAATGGATTATGGAACACAGCATAAGCTTCAATTTGCATATCGGATGGATGCTAAAGAGGAATGGGTCAGCTTTGAAGGAAATAGAATCTATTTCAACAAACTGTCTCCAGGGATATATCATCTGCAAGTGAAAGTTAATGAACTGCACGGTAGTAGGAATCCAATATCTTATATGACAATTCTGGTACGTCCACCCTTTTGGCTGTCTCCGGTAGCCTATGTTATCTATATGGTACTGTTCTTGTCAGGAGGTATACTCTTGCTTAGGCGTCTACGTTCTAGGCATCAACGGATTCTGGTACAACAAAAATGGGAACTTGAAGTGGCCCAGCAGCATGAAATGGATGAAGCAAAGATACGTTTCTTTACAAATATAAGCCATGATTTAAGGACTCCATTGTCACTTATCATAACTCCCTTGGAGAAGTTGATACATTCGGAAAAAGCCGGTCCAATCAAGGACGATTTGGACTTGATGTATCGAAATGCTTCTACTCTGCTTGATGAGGTAAATCAGTTGTTGGATTTTCGTAAACTTGATCAGCAAAAGGTACAATTATCCTTGTCTTACGGAGACATAACTGAGTTTATTGCCGAAACATGCAAGTCTTTCAAGGCGTTATCGCAAAAGCATAATATTGAGTTGAAAGTTTGTATCAACACTTCAAAAATAGAAATGGATTTTGACCGTAACAAAGTGCAGCGAATCATATCCAACCTTCTGTCAAATGCCATCAAGTACAATCATGATAATGGTAGTGTGATAGTTGCTATTGACAAGATATTGGCCGGTGATGGGGAACAGATACATATTCAAATAAGTGACACCGGTATCGGTATCAAAAATGAGAATAAGGATAAGATTTTCGACCGTTTCTTTCAGGAACAGCACATTTCTACTACTTATATTGGGAGTGGTATCGGTCTGCATATTGTGAAAGAATATGTTACTCTCCACGGTGGTGAGATAAAAGTAGAGGATAATCATCCCCAAGGGACTATTTTTACAGTTATCCTACCGATTGCCAAGACATTAAAACTGAATTGTACAGAAGATACATCAGCATTTGATGTGGAAGAACAGTTTCATGCTGATATGTCTTCAGTGGACAGAGAAAAGAACTCTTTACTGATAGTAGAGGACAATGATGACTTTCGTAGTTTTCTTGTCGGTTGTTTGCAAGAATATTATCAGGTATATGAAGCGTCTGATGGAAAGAAAGCTCTCACAGTACTTGCGCAACAATCAATCCATGTGGTAATCAGTGATATAATGATGCCAGTAATG
>USSR01000888.1 GCA_900557355.1 uncultured Bacteroides sp. | reverse complement strand
CTCCTTAGCCATAGTGGCTGTCCAGATAATCCAGTCAGTCTTGGTATATGTTTCACGACTGTCAAGTGGCAAACCATAGCGATTTTGCTTGGTCAGATAGTATGCAATTTCCGTTTCAGCTACTTTTTCCGGGAATATCTGCCAATTCATCAATTTATCCCATACCAAATTATACTTTTGACTCCAAGTGCCTGCCTTATCAAATGTCAAACGGTAGTGGTCACCATCATCGGCCATCTCTACCCATTGGGTAGCCATTTCTTTTGCTTTATCTGTATATTTCTCAGCGACTTCAGTCTTTCCCAGCATATTGGCCAGATAACCATAAGCAGCAATACCCAATATAGCTTTTATAGAAAGATTCGCATTGTGAGCAAAGTGTCCTGCAAAATCATCTGTACAGAGTTGGTTTCCCGGATCTTGACCATATTCTACCAGATAATCAGTCCAGGTGGTCAATGTAGCCCAGTGACGGTTTGCATAGTCTGCATTTCCTTCTATGGCAGCAATGGCAGCAGTCACCAACAACATATTACCACTCTCTTCCAGAGGCATATCACCACCGTATGTCTGTCCGTTAGCCAACGGGTAAGTACCTACGTCATGGGCAGCAAACGGTTTTGTCCATTTACCACTTTCACTGTAGTAGAAAATATGATTAAGCAACCCTTTGGCCAATTCCGGATTATAAAGTAAATATAAAGGAGACGAAGGATATGTAATATCAACAGTTCCAATAGAACCGTTACTGAAGTTCTCCTTAGAAAGGAACAATAATTCACCGTTCGGAGCTTCTACAAGTTTATGGGCAGCTATAGATTGGCGATAAGCTAATACACAAAGTTCAGCATACTTACGACCGCCCACTGCAGTAGCTTCCTCCATCAATTTCTTATCAAAAGCAGCACAATCCTTCATCAGTTTCTGATAGTCAACCGCAGCTTTCTGGAACTGAGATACAATAGTTTCTTTCCCTGAGCGATTCCAATAAGGACGCAAATTGTCACCAAAATATTGGATGGAGTAAATATCATCATATCCCAGCATCAGATAACCATCAGCATTCTTTGTTTCACCTAACGAACATACCAAGGCTAATTTATCATAACCATCAGTAGCCGGTGCATCTAATTTATTCTCCAAAAAGCTCTTACGTAGAGTCTTGCCATCGCCGATACCATAAGTCGCATTATCCTTTTTACCAGCTAAATAAAAATAGCCCCAGTCAATCCGGACATCATCCCCTCTCTTTTTCAGAATTTCCTGACTCTGGCTTCCGGTACGTAAAAGCAGCAAATCGCCTTCTTCAAAACTACCAGCTATAGATTTCTGATGAGGTACATCAACCGCCCATTGCGGAGAGGCCTCGAAATACAAATCCACCTGATGCTTTTTACCATCTCTGGAAACAACTTCATACGAGAGATAATTAACCGGACGAGTCATTAAATCCAGATTATCCATAAACAAAGGAGCTGTAAAAGTCAGTTTCAGATCAACTGGCCCACAAATAAATGTATAATAGGTTTGCATAGCTTGTACATCTACCGAAGTTTGTTCTGCAGTCTGTTCAAAACAATGATAGTTTTCCTGTTCAACCAATAGTCCAAAGTCCAGCAAGGCATTTCCCACACGATTGTAGCAATACGCAGCTATCAGATTCTTTCCCTTTTTCAAAGAAGCGGCCACTTCATCCGAAAGTTTCACCTGGGCATGCTTCTTACAAGCATTACCTGTATCCACCACTTTGACACCATTGATATAAATAATTACGTCATCATCGTGTGAATAATCAAGGTATACACTCCTACCAGCCAAATCTTCCTGAAGATCTATAGTTCTGCGTACCCAAATATACTTTTCACTCCATTGCGTCTTGGCAGTATGCTCATTTTCCATGGTTCCAAAAGCAGCTTTGCCTTCTTTCCATCGACTATCATTAAAGTCCATATTCTGCCACCCTTCAGCCGGTTGTACCACTGTATATTTCGCTACCCAGTCTTCCTGCTCCGAATTGGGAACCACAGAATTCAATTCGAGTTCTTCCGCTCCCATGAAACGGTAAGTTTGTCCGTCTACTTTAGCTACGCCAATCAGAGGAAAGCTCTTGCCGGTCCAATGTTTCACTGCACCATCATACAAGTTATCTTGAAAAGCCCATGCACTCGTATAAGGGTCAATAGTAACCAACGGATAGGCAGGCGCACGCAATTCATTCTTCACATGCTGCTCAGATTGGGGTGAGGTACATCCCGCCAGGGTAGCAAATCCCAGCAATAGCGTCATCAATCGTTTCATAAAATCCAAAAGTTTATCTTAATTATTCATTAGTTACTTCACAACTACAGGTCGGATAACTGTTCCATGAATTGATACTATCCCCTTATCTGAGAGAGTAAGATCCTTGATATAGGAAGAACGAGGTTGTACCTTCTCTTCACTGGCATGAGCATGAAATATGTATTTATAGCTTCCGTCTTCGCAGATAAAAGGAGCACCATGGCCAGTACCCGCCAACCTCGCAGTCTGATCCATATCTCTTCTGAGGATAGGATTTCCATTATATTTCTCCCAAGGTCCGAAAGGAGAATCCGAGGTGGCATAGCCTACAGCATAATCCTTACTTTCAAAATGATTGGCTGAGTAAAGCAAATAATAGACTCCATTCTGCTTCAATATGGAAGGTCCCTCAGCTACAGTAGCCTGTTTACGTTC
>USSR01000887.1 GCA_900557355.1 uncultured Bacteroides sp. | reverse complement strand
CCGTAGCAGAGAAAATAGGCAAGGCACCCAAAGGAAAGAAGGCCAAAGTGCTGCCTTACCGTATCCACGATCTTCCTGATCCGGAAAAGCTGGACAACCTCGCACAGTTCATCGCCCGTTTCGGTTACAGACTTCGCACAAGCGGAACCAAGACAGATGTCTCTAAATCGATCAATCACCTGTTGGACGACATACAAGGAAAGAAGGAAGAGAACCTGATTGAAACCGTATCTATCCGTGCCATGCAGAAAGCGCGTTACTCTACGCACAACATCGGTCATTATGGACTGGCTTTCGACTATTACACCCACTTCACCTCTCCTATCCGGCGTTTTCCGGACATGATGGTGCACCGGTTGGTAACCAAATATATGGATGGCGGACGCAGCGTATCGGAAACGAAGTACGAGGATCTGTGCGACCACAGTTCGAACATGGAACAGATTGCAGCCAACGCCGAACGTGCTTCCATCAAATACAAACAGGTGGAGTTCATGAGCGAACATCTGGGACAGACTTATGACGGAGTGATCTCCGGCGTAACGGAATGGGGACTTTACGTAGAACTGAACGAAAACAAATGTGAGGGCATGATACCTATCCGCGATCTGGACGATGATTATTACGAGTTCGACGAAAAGAACTACTGCCTGCGCGGTCGTCGCAAGAACCGTATCTACAGCCTGGGAGACGCGATCACCATCAAAGTGGCACGGGCCAATCTGGAGAAAAAACAACTGGACTTCGCACTGATAGAGTAACACTTTGTCAAAATGATAATCGGGACCCACTCAGATTGCCTTATTTCCGGCAAGAGTACGTCCGCAAAGAAAAATCGCCTTCCACACGGATTGGCGATTTTCTTTTTATTATTCGGATAGGGAAAGTTGACACAAAAGCGAAAGTATAAGTACATAGAAGCCGGACAAAGAAAAAGAAATAAAGGATATAAGGAATCATTTTATCTTTTCCTAAGCGCTCGCCATTCGGAAGCAACCAGAGAAATATATGGATTCACGCCGCTCCGAAACACCGGTAAAAGAAGATGCGAAACAAAAGACCTTTGTTTTTCTTCAAAAGAAGTAAGCATTTCACCCGAAAGAAGTAAGCATTTTCGGAAAGTGCTTACTTCTTTTTGAGAAAAGCAAGGGGCTTCAACCTGAAAAGCCCGGGTTTCCGATCCCCAAAGCCCGGCTGTTGGAGTCCAAAAATCTGTTTTTGTGTTCCTGTGCTCCCTATCAGCCCGATAAAAGAGAAAGTACATGTAAGCGGAAACAGCCATTTACTCACTTTTTGAAATGAAACACAGACAAAACGCAGCAATCGGATCATCCGACAAGTTCTAATATATAAAATCCATTCCGACAATGTATCCAAGGTGCCGTGCAATTCTTTGATTTAAGTGTAAATGCGACAGTTCCTCTTTTTGCCATATATATTCGTACTCGCTTATTAACTCAGCTCATCTCCGCTTCATCATTTAGCATTTCAACAATAAAACCAATTTTCATTCGGTCATCGGAATTAAAAACAGTATATTTGCCGCCAACTAAACAAAGTTGGAATACGGAGTAAAACAACTCAATAAAAAGAACATCACAAACATGCTTGGAATAAAACTGACTATTTGTAATCATCGCATTACTCAGCATCTTCTTTGTAATTATCAGAGCAATCAAGAATAATAAGAACTGGAAAATAATAGAACCTGAACTTATAAAGAAAGTTCAAGAGTCCACCGGGCAAGAAATTATACATACAATGACGTTAAACGCCAGCGATTCAACTGACTTCTCCAACGGCAAGGGTTTTTTACTATGGATAGCATTTACATCTGACTACACAGCTTTTATCAATAAGAGCTATATTGCCGATAGCGGTAATGGACATATTTATCTTTCAAGAAGAATGGATACTTCAATGAAAAGATTAGAGAAAAGATTTATGGAACTTGAGTTCAGGAACAAGGAATCCGCAGAAATATTAAAATTAGACGTACTGGTCCGTCCCAAAGATATAGAGATACTAAGCGCATTTATTCCCAATAAAAAATCTTTGTAAAGATTGACAGTACAAAAACCGATCGGGAAACCCGATATCGAACGTACTTTCATCTGCTACAGCAGATAAAGGCAGAATGCAGACATTTTAATTATTTATTATCACAAAATAAACCAAGAAATCAATGAAAAAAGTTATTCTTTTACTCTTACTCGGAGCATGGGTATTCACAAGTGTTGCTCAGGAAAAGGTATTTCAAGTAAACGAAGTGTCCGTCATTAACTATGGTGACGGACGGTTGCTGTTCCGGGAACTGAACGAGGAAAAAACACCATTGCAGGGCGAATACCGCATCATCGACGGCTATCATTCGGAATATATCCTGGCTTCTTTCAAGAATGGCATGTACGACGGGCTGTATCGCCATTTCAAGAGGAATGTTCTTGCGGAGGAAAGCACATACAAGGATGGATGGAGAGAAGGCTATCGTAAAACATATTATGGTGACGGCAAAACCCTGCAGGGCGAAGGAACGTTCGTGGAAGGAAAGTTGCACGGTGTCTGTAAGTCATACTATCAAAATGGAAAAGTCGAAACGGAGGTCTGCTATAAAATGGGAGACCAGGACGGATGCGACCGCAAATACAATGAGGAAGGAAGCCTCGTGCGCGATACTTATTATAAAGACGGCAAGCCCGATGGAAATTGGGTGGAGCAT
>USSR01000886.1 GCA_900557355.1 uncultured Bacteroides sp. | reverse complement strand
TCTTGATGGTGGGAGGTACGGCACTTGAATATTATGCCATGACAGGGCTTGCCGGTCCGGATGCACAGATTTTCGGTCTTAACGAGATTTTCGGTTATAAAGCAGGCGTATTCGTTGCATTTGCCGGTTATTCTATTTTTGGTGTAGGTGCGGAAGTTGCCGGTATCACTGTTTCTAAAATTATAGCCAAGTGGTTCAGGGGTAAAGAACTGGCTACGGCTATGGGTGTACAGGTAGCACTGGCACGTATTGGTTCGCAAGCCGGTTATGCAGTGGCTATTCCTATGGCACGTGCTCTCGGTCTTTCTTCTCCGGTATTATTAGGATTGATATTACTTGTAGGTGGTTTGATTGCTTTCTTTATCTTCTCAGTGATGGACAAGAAGTTGGATATGCAGATGGCTGCTGCTGCCGAAGAAGCTGGTACAGTAAGTGAAGAGGAAAAGTTCTCTTTCAAAGATGTGAAGAATATCCTTATTAACCCGGGTTTCTGGTTAATAGCTTTGCTATGTGTATTGTTCTATTCTTGTGTGTTCCCCTTCCAGAAGTTTGCTTCCGAACTTATGATTACTAAGTATGGCATCAATGAGAATGTAGCGGGCACTTTTGCAGGATTGCCGGCACTGGGAGCACTGATATTGACTCCGGTATTTGGTGGATTTATAGATAAACGTGGTAAATCAGCTTCTATCATGATATTGGGTGCTGCTATGTTGATAGGCGTGCATTTCATTTATGCAATTCCTTCCATTGACTACTGGCTGGTGGCTATTGCACTAATGATTATTTTGGGTATTGCTTTTTCTCTGGTACCATCTGCTATGTGGCCAGCGGTCGCTAAGATATTTCCGGTAAGTCAGTTAGGTACAGCATATGCATTGATATTTTTTATTCAAAATATTGGTCTGTGGGGGATTCCTACTCTGATTGGTAAAGTACTTGATGTTTATTGTATAACCGGACAAAAGCCTGATGGTACAAATATATATGATTATACAATACCTATGTGTATTTTTACCGGTATAGCCTGTATGTCTCTTGTAGTGGCCTTTTTCTTAAAGAAAGCGGATAAGGAAAATGGGTATGGACTAGAATTGCCTAATATACAGAAAAAGGAAAACTGATAATGAGTATGGAAACACCAGAAGGAAAAGTCAGTCTGTTGGATGCTGTTCCGGTTCGTTGTGACCACATCTTGACCGAATGGGAGGGAGATTACGCTATAATCTCCTATCCCCGGTTCAAGTATGAGTGGATGCGCCGGCTTTTGTTACCGAAAAGCATGTCTCCTGATATTCATGTCCGACTTGAAGAACACGGCAGTGCAGTGTGGCGTCTGATAGACGGGCGGCGTACGGTACAGGAGATTGTTTTCCAGCTTGCCGATCATTTCCATCTTGATGAGAATTATGCTTCACGAGTCACGACTTATGTGATGCAATTACGAAAGGATGGATTTATAAAATTACTCTCTGTCAACTTTTAATAAAGCCCCTGTTTCAGGATCGAATAATACCTTTATTGTGGAATTCTTATTGAACAGTACAGGAGCGAGATATTCGACTACACCAAATTGTGTGACAGGAATTTCTGAATTATACAATTCTTTATTGTTATAGCTTAATGTAACGTGAGCTCTGCCCGGTACATTGTAGGCAACACCTTCATCCAGCTTCTTCTTTGGATCGACTTCAGGGATTTTTATGCTTTTAAGGTCAGTTACCGTGATATAAATAGGTTCGCCTGCCAGGTCATTGTTGGCTACAATACCCAACTTCTTAGAGAAACGGAAAGCAACTTCATTCTTCATCTCTTTGGGGACGATGCGGATGGTATATATTTTCTCTTCATCGGTCACTTTGCCTGCAAACATTTCGGTCATTGCACGTTCCTGCAAGGTCAGGTTATCCAGCATAAGCTTTAGTTGTGCACCGTCTTTGGGCATGTTGTCCGATTCACCGCGCAACAGGGCATTTTTGCTTTCACGGATGTTATAGATTTCTTTTGCAACCAGTTCCGCCATCTTTGCCGTTGAATTCGCCATCAGGATTTCTTCTGTCAGGAAGCTACGGGGATTGACGTAAGGAGTATTATCAGCTGCCTTGGGAGTGGTAGGAGCTGCTTTCTTTTGTCCGCTGCCCAACGGCATGTTGATGGAGTAGACGATGCCGTCTTTGCTCAATTCGATAAGAGGAGCCACGGTTTTGTCTTTCATCTTTACAAAATATACATTCTCTTTATCAGGTATACCGACTACTGCTGTTTGTATCTTGTCCAATGTCCAGTAAGTTTTCGGTTCGGAAGAAACATTAGTTAATCGCAGATAACGGTCAGCATACTTGGAAAATTCTCCGGGAGTATAGATATGTTTAGTGGCTTGCACGGTAAGTTCGATTTCTGTTTTCGGAAGTACGTAAGTAACGCCGTAGTCTTTGCCACGCATGATACCTGTTGTCACTTCTGTTTGCGCTATGGCAGAAACGGAGAACAACAGTGCTGAAAGTAATACTATGTTTTTTTTCTTCATAAATCGCGTTGTTTAAACAATTTCGGTTAAGGGACAAAGTTAATGAAGTTATTTTTGTCAAGAGTAAGATTATAGAATATTAACAGAATAGGCTGTCAGTGCCGTCAGAAGCCTTTCTGGACGGGGTGACTGTTTTTTACTAAAACCTTATCGGGTTTTTACTAATTTTCCGGTAGATTTTTACTAATTTTT
>USSR01000885.1 GCA_900557355.1 uncultured Bacteroides sp. | reverse complement strand
ACGAGATCTGACATATCTGCAGCAAGCCGTTGAGTATGGACGACGTGAGCCTGTTACCCCATGGATGGGTGCTGACAGTGCACGCCACTACCAATGGTATCCGTTCATGAATATGGGACATTACCACTTAACAAAAGTAAACAATGACCGCCTCAGCAAAGAATTCATCCGAAACATGCATAGCGGTATTGTACGTACCTACGAAAAAGCAGTCGAAAGCCCATTCATGCATGGCATTCCCTACACTTGGTGTTCTAACAACTTAACAACTGCCATGTTGACACAGTGCCGCCTGTATCGTGAAGCAACAGGTGATGAAACATACAAAGAAATGGAAGCCGCCATGCTTGATTGGTTGTTCGGTTGTAACCCATGGGGAACCAGTATGATCGTAGAACTTCCCCTATATGGAGATTATCCTTCACAACCCCACTCTTCATTACTAAATGCAGGAGTAGGCAACACTACAGGCGGATTGGTAGACGGACCAGTTTACCGCACTATTTTTGAAAGTCTGCGTGGAGTAAATATGACTGGTATTCCCGGTACTCCCGGACAAGATTATGAACGCTTTCAACCGGACCTGATGGTATATCACGATGCCATTCATGACTATTCGACCAATGAACCGACTATGGATGGAACTGCATGTCTCACTTATTACCTCTCTGCCATGCAAAAAGAGGGCATGAAACAAGCTAACATTCAAAGCGATAAGAATGTATATGTAAATGGTGGCATCATTCGCACTGATCCATCAAAAAAACAAATTACACTTGTCTTTACTGCAGCTGATAAGGCAGACGGTGCCGATGCTATCATCAGCACGCTGAAAAAGTATGGCATCAAAGGTGGATTTTTCTTCACCGGTGAATTCTACGAACTCTACCCTGAAGTAGTCAAACGTCTGCGTACCGAAGGACATCTGGTAGGTAGCCACAGTTATGGACACTTACTGTATATGCCGTGGGAAAATCGCGATTCACTATTAGTAACCCGTGAGCAGTTTGAACAGGATATGCTAAAAAGCTATGCAGGTATGCGCGAGGCAGGTATCGAATACAAAGATGCTCCGGTATATATCCCGCCTTATGAATATTATAATAAAGAAATAGCTGCATGGGCAAAAAATATGGGTATCCAACTTATTAACTATACGCCCGGTACAATGAGTAATGCAGATTACACTACCCCGGATATGGGACAGAAATATCGCAGCAGTAAGTTCATCTATGATAAAATCATGGAAGTAGAGAAAAAAGAAGGTTTAAACGGACATTTGATGTTGATACACTTCGGTACGGACGACCGCCGTACGGATAAATTCTATAATGGTTATCTGGATAAAATGATTAAAACATTGAAACGGAAAGGCTATACTTTTGTACCCGTACTCGAAGCAATAGGAATGTAGTCCATACGATTATCATAAAAAGGTTAGTTAAAGGTTATCATGCAAAGGTATTTAAGGTAATATTCAATCGGTTTGTTTTCAGTAGGCTTTTTCCTACCCCCAAGGGAAAAAGCTTCAAACCAAAGCTCCATGCCTGAGAAGGTCCGGAGCTTTTTTCTGCCATTTTTATAATATAATGAAGAAGATTTTGATGCAGATAAGTGCATCAGCCTACGCAGATAAGTGCATCGCCCTACACAGATAAGTCTTCAACCTGATGCAAATAAGTGTGTGGGGTGATGCAGATAAGTGCACAATAAGGAAAACTAAAAACTGTCTTTTACAGCCTGTAACAAGGTCTGTATATCTTCCTCTGTTGTATCAAAAGAAGTCACAAAACGAATTTCATTTTCAGCTTCGTTCCAGAAATAGAAGAAGTAAGACTTCATCAGCTTATCAATAACCGAACGAGGCATAGTCAGGAATAACTGGTTACTCTCCATCTTCTGTGTAAAATGTACACCCGGGAATACCTTCAAACCATCATACAGTTTTTGTGCCATTGCATTGGCATGCATAGCATTCTTTTTCCACAAATCATCTGTAAGGTAAGCTGTGAACTGACAAGAAAGATAACGTAATTTAGAAGCTAACTGGGCCGATTGCTTCCGCACATAAAGTGCCTCTTTTTTGAGCTCTGGATTAAAAATGACTACGCTTTCCCCAAGCATCAAACCATTCTTTGTTCCACCAAAACTAAGTATATCAATACCACAATCAACCGTAAGTTCCTTGAAACTAAGATTCAAAGCCACACAAGCATTCGCCAGGCGTGCACCATCCATGTGTACATACATACCATGTTTATGCGCTAAAGCTGTTAATGCCTTCAATTCCTCCGGAGTATAAACAGTACCCAATTCCGAACATTGGGAAATATAAATAGCACCCGGCTGGGAATGATGTTGTTCGCCAAAATTCTTTAGATAAGGCTGTACCAACTCTGGGGTGAGTTTACCATCCGGTGTTACAATCGGACGGATCTGGCAACCTGTCATACGTGCAGGAGCACCACATTCATCCACATAAATATGCGCTGTCTCCGCACAAAGAATTAAATTATAAGGACGCGTAGCCAACTGTAAAGCGACTGCATTACTACCTGTTCCATTAAAAACAAAAAGCGGTTCACAATCAGCTGTAAATGTCTCCTTGATTTTACGGACGGCTTCCTCCGTCCAAGGATCGTCACCGTAGCCTACTGCATGATTTTGGTTTGCCCGGTTTAATGCTTCCATCACCAATGGATGTACACCGGAATTGTTGTCTGAAG
>USSR01000884.1 GCA_900557355.1 uncultured Bacteroides sp. | reverse complement strand
TCGAATATGCAGCTATGGCCGGATATCCGGGAGCTTATCCTGATTATATATCTGTAGCCGCTTTGGCTGCCGACGGGACTCCTTCCTGTTACTCCAACTATGCGATGGGCGTTTCTATTGCAGCTCCGGGTGGTGACAGTGATTATCATCAGAACTCGAAAGGAAAAATATATTCCACATTACCTCCTTCTGCCAATGAAGATGGTGGGGAAAATTCTCATTACGGATATATGGAAGGAACATCGCAGGCTTGTCCACATATTTCGGGAGTAGCGGCATTGGGACTTTCTTATGCAGCTGAATTACATCGTCATTTCCGTGCAGATGAATTCCGTAAAATGATATTGGAGTCTGTCAATCCGGTGGAACCCTATTTTAAAGAAACGAAAGTTTATTGGTACACAAATGCTTCGTTCGGACAAATAGCTGCCGGACAAATGGAGCCTGCCGCTTATGCGGGCAATATGGGAACAGGGTTGATTGATGCCTATAAGCTGTTGAAAGCAGTTGAAGGAGGTGGTGTGGAGATGACTGTACCTAATATGTATGTGGCCGTCGAAGCTACAAGTAAAATCAATTATTCCCGTTATTTCAAAAATGGAGAGAATATGACCTTTACCTGTACAGTTGATGATAACTCAATTGCTACCCTTACGACAGAGAACAACATTACTTTCACTTTGAAAGGCTTGAAAGTTGGTTCTACAAAAGCTACAGTCAAGGCGAGTGACGGCACCAAGCAAGATTTTTTCATCACTGTTCGTAAGAACGATAGTTGGATGTAAACTCTATTATGAAACGATATCTTGCCGAAACCATCGAACTTGGGCTGTTCCTTCTTATTTACCTGTTTCCTGTGCATAGCTTTGCGCAGGAAACAGTCGAACAAGTCTTGCAGTTTGAACATACAGTAATGAATATAGGAACTTTATCAGAAGACGATGATCCGGCAATGTATCATTTTAAATATCATAATGTAAGCAAGAAGCCTATATACCTTTCCAAGTTAACTACTTCCTGTGGTTGTACGGTAGCCAAATATGATAAAAAGGTAGTGCAACCGGGAGAGCAGGGAGAAATCATATTGGTCTTTCATCCAATGAGTCAGGCTGGTGATTTGTATAGGGAAGCGTTTGTTTATACCGATCTTTCGAAGGAGCATCCTACAGCTAAGTTGGCACTCGTCGGTAAGGTATTGCCTACCGCTGACCGATGGAGGGACTATCCTGTATATATAGGGAACACATTACGGCTGAAAAGAAAGGATTGGCAAGTCAGGATACTTTCCCGAGAAGGGAGGCAAGTGGAAAGATTTGTATGCGTTAATACAGGGAAACAGCCTTTGAGGTTATCAGCCTTGTTGTTACCGGAATACATTCACTTCCATACAGAACCGGAAATTATTTCTCCGGGAATAGAAGCTGATATGGTTCTTTCTATTGATAAGGGCTTACTACCTCAAAAGAATGAAATTACATTTCATTTTATGTTGGATGGTATTCCTGTCCGGCCTTGCGAAAGGAGAATACAGGTGAAACTATTGTTACAATAATAATTATTATAAAATATGTATATGAAAAATATATTCAAAATGATGTTACTGCTCACTATGGCATTATTTATGTCATGTGGAGACGACGATGAAGTGAAGCTTCCTGATACGAAGGATGTAAATTATGCGAATATTGCAGGGACTTGGCGATTGAGTGAATGGAATGGAGAAAAGATAGACGGTGATACACGATACTATTATATCAAGTTTGACCGGAAAGAGAAAGACGGAAAACGTTCTTATACCATTTATACAAACCTCAACAGTGCTACGTCCCAGCAAATTCCCGGCTCCTTTACTCTGAATAAAGAGGAGGATTACGGAGATGTTATTAGCGGTACTTATTATTACCAGCTTGATACGGACGATGAATGGGAATATTCATATATCGTTTCGGGGTTAACTGATATTTCAATGGTATGGACTGCTAAAGAGGATATGGGGGAAATAAAAGTTTATACTCGATGTGAGGATATACCATCAGATATCTTAACCGGAACACGAACTTCATTCTAATCTTGATACTTTTAGTATCTTTTATAATAAAACCGTTTAAGTCAGTTTCTTGCACTTAAACGGTTTTGTTTTTGTATTAATCTTCAGTAGTACAGATTATATATAAAAAAACGAAGATTTATTTGGAAATAATATTGAAACTCTTTATCTTTGCATTGAATTTATAATTGTAATGAATACAACTTTGAAAGAAAGGGAAGATAATGAAGCCATACGATCGATTATTAGAACATAATATCAAGCCGTCCATGCAGCGTATCGCTATCATGGAATATCTGATGGATAATCCGATTCATCCATCAGCTGATGATATATATACTGCACTATCTCCCTCGATGCCGACACTTTCAAAAACTACGGTTTATAATACATTGAAATTGTTTTCGGAGCAAGGAGCAGCCTTGATGCTTACAATTGATGAGAAGAATACGAACTTTGACGCAGATACTTCCGTACATTCTCATTTTTTGTGCAAGCGTTGTGGACACATTTATGATCTGAAATGCCCGGAAGCCATAAAGAAAGTGGAGAATATAGACATGGATGGTCACCAGGTATCAGAAGTTCATTATTATTATAAAGGTATTTGCAAGAATTGCTTAAGTAAAGATAAAGAAACACGTATTGACTAATTAATTTAAAATTGAGAAGAAAATGAAA
>USSR01000883.1 GCA_900557355.1 uncultured Bacteroides sp. | reverse complement strand
AGGGAAAGAGAATTCAATCTCTTTCCCGGAAAGGATACCAACACTTATTAGAGGGACTTGCATGCTATTTTATTACTATTTCTTCTTGAATAATTGATCGCATAGAGTATTTAACTGTTGGGGAGATAAACTTATCTCCTTGTAAATCTCTGTGAGTTGTTGGGCGTTTAATTTATCCATGTCTTCTTCTCTGACAATCGGGAATATGCCACCCATTTCTGCAACAGCCGGACTTATTAATAGTCCTTTTTCATTTGGGGTATAATAGCAATCGGGACGATGTTTTGAGCGTAGGAAAATGATGCAATTCCATACTTCTATTTCGTCACCTCCGAAATGGCTTATTTTATCGAGACCATACCAAGTTATCATGTTGATTAAAGGTTCCTTATCCGAATAAATGACGGAAAGATTTTGGTAGACCTTTTCAAATTGTTGCATTAAGTCAACTTTCAGACCTGATGTCATACCTATGCAAGTTGTGAATACATTGTCTACATAAGTTGTTACGCCGTTTTCATTTTCTAATATACTCTTCAAGAAATTCAGCGCAAAAGGGTTAGTCAGTTCTTCTTCTTTTCCTGCTGCCTGGAAATGCATGTGGTCAGGGGCGGAAGCACCGCACTCCGGTCCGTTATAGAGTATATAGAACTCGTCCAGGTTTTCAGCTAAGTGAAGCATATCTTCAAAACGTCCTTTCATGCTTTGTGGAGTGTGTTCCTTGTCGATGATTGTCAAGTGACGCTGAAAAATGGGGTAGGGGTTGAGGCATACCTCATAATGTCCGAATGGTAGATATGTTTGCTCTGCGGGGCGGTTTTTTCCGCATAAAAAACAAGGCCTTTCCTGGATAGAACGACTATCTGTTTTTGCCATGGTCGAGAGGATGCGTTGAGGATTCGGGAAAATTCTAACTTTCATCTCTCTATCTTCTTCCTTCAGTTTCAATACTTTTTTCTTTTCCAGATTTTCTTCCAACGCTTCATAGTTCCTTTTCGCAAGTTCCCAGTTTTCTTTTTGGTTTTCTATCATTTCCTCTACAAGTTCTTGAAACTCTTCATCGATAGTATGCATCTGGATTCTGCCCTTAATTTCCCATGTGCGGATTCGGTCTTTGTAGAAGTTGTTCCGATTGACTTTTTCTGTGCTTAATGCGGCGTCAGAGTTACCTTCCCAACGGCGACAGAGGTATATTACATCATAGATACGTCCGATCTTATACTCCCGTGAGATTCGTAATCCTATGGCGTAATCTTCACCATAGCTGGTATTCGGTAATTTGATATCACGAAGAATAGGAGTGTAGAAAGCTCGTGGAGCACCCAAACCATTGATACGTAGAGCGTTGTTCTTTCCATTTTCCGGTGTCCACTCTTTGTGGTCAATGATACCGGGGGGTATTTCGTTCAGTTGGAAGTCGGTCATTAGATAGGTACCTATGACCATTGCGCAGCTTTCCTTATAAAAGGTGTCTACGATTTTCTGTAAAGTGGATTCATCTTTATATAAATCGTCGCTATCTAACTGTATAGCGAACTTTCCGCATTTTTCGTGACATATACCCTTGTTCCAGCACCCTCCTATACCTAAATCATTTTCTTGGGGGATGATATGGATCAATCTTTTATCGCTACTTAGTTCCTGGAGAATTTCCGTCGTTCCATCGGTGGAATGATTGTCGATAACAATAATGTTAAAAGAGAAAGTGGTCCGTTGGTTTAAAGCCGAATTGACAGCATCGCGGATTGTATGAGCACGATTGCGTACAGGGATGATGACAGATGCCTCGAATTCAAAGTTTTCGCTGTGAAGATTTACAGGCCGTGAAGAAGTAGGCATGAAATAAGCATCAATACATTTCAGGTATTCGGTGCAGGCAGCTTCCATTTCAATTTGTACTTCCCGATTTTTGGGGTTTACATAGTCGAATTGTTTCTCTCCGCTTTTTCTGGTATCTGTTTCAATTTCGGTGTATAGATATTCATTGATGTGCACAATTGAATATTTGTAAGAGATGAATAGACGCATAGCATATAGTCCTGCGTATTTGTACTCTTCACGCAAAGCATCTGCTATTTTAGTGAAGGCAGAAGAACTGAATAGAAGCATGGAACCGAAATCGAAATCATCCCGGACGCTTCCTAATTGGTAGTCAATGACAGGTGCTTGTTTAAGTTCTCCGTTAATCAGCTGATAGTGGTCGGCATAAACTATTCCATTCTTTTTATCGTTCTCCATGATTTGCACCATGCGTTCCAAGGCATACAGTCCCAGTTTTAATGGAGTTTGTTTCAAGTAGAACAGAGTATATTCCGTATTGGCATTGGCTGCAATTGTTTTCATTGTGTCTGTGGAATAGAACCCTTTAACAGAGAGATATTCACAACCCGGAAGAGCTTTCTTACCGGGCTCCGAACCTAATAAATAGATATTATTTACTAGCTCTGACACTTGTAGTTCCTTTACTGTCTGCATGGTATCTTCCGGGGTGCCGAAAGGTATGAAGCAATTAATTTTCTTCTTCATCTTCATCTTAATATTAAAGAACTGTCGTATTGTCCATCGTTGATTTCTTTCGAATGAGGAAGCAAAGTCCGATGAAAGTAAATGCAGCGTTAAATAATAGCAGCTCGTAACTAATTTGGTAACCGTTGAACCATGCTTCCGAATTTCGTTGCAGGATATAGCAAAGAATAGGAGAAGCGATAGCTACCAACGGAATATATTTATCAT
>USSR01000882.1 GCA_900557355.1 uncultured Bacteroides sp. | reverse complement strand
AGTCCACCCCCCCCCCCCGCCAGACCGCGGGCCGGGTTCGTCCCCTCGCCGCAATAAACACTTTATCTCTTTAATTCTTTATCCCTTAGAGAGTTAGCTAAATAAAAGCCCCGGTAGGGGCTTTTCAGTTTCACTTTTTTGAGCTAAAATTGTGTTAATTACTTTACAGTTATTAACTTTGCGCCCTCTAATACATACATTAAAATATTAAAAAATTAACATGGCACTTACACAAGACCTTCCTATATCAAATTCGATGTATAAGCTTCTGAATCTTATCATTGATGCCCGGCAACAATTCCCCAAGGCGTTCCGGTATGAATTTGGTACGGAGTTGATGATGCTTGCCGTCCATTGTTGCGAATATATCCGTTATGCAAATACAGATATGAACCTTGAGCACCGTGCAGATTATCTGATGAAGTTTTTGTGTGAGTTTGATGCATTGAAATTACTGCTAAGAGTGTGTGAAGAACGACATTTGACCAGCCTGACTCAAACTGCCGAAATCTGTCTGCTTGCAGAGAGCATCGGTAAGCAAAGTACCGGCTGGTACAAAAAAACGGTTGCAGATCTCCAACGGCAAAAAGCTAACGGATCGCAACAAGTCGCAAAGCCGGAGTCATAATCGCCAAGGGGATTATGAGTGAGCAATTAGAATTATTTATTGGGCATCCCCCCGGTGATGAGCCGGGAAAGACTAAGATAGCGGATGCAACGGCTTCCAGCAGTTGGAACGTGAACTTCAACAACGGCAACGTCAACACGAACAACCGCCAGAACGCGAACCGGGTTCGTCCCCTCGCCGCAACAGGTAATATAATCTATGACATACTTCTTAGCAGTATTTTCGAAGCATCCGAAGATTGTGCCAGGCAGAAAAGAACGAGTACGGATTGTGTTGAGTTCTATAATGATTATCAGTCCGCATTGGTGCGGCTATGGTATTCTATTATTTACGGTGAATATGTACCGGACTTTTCAAAAGTATTCATACGGACTTACCCGGTATATCGGGAGGTTTTTGCCGCCGCTTTCATTGATCGTGTTGTCCATCACTGGATCGCTCTTCGTATCGAGCCGATCTTAGAGGAACGCTTCCGGGAACAAGGAAACGTCTCCAAGAACTGCCGGAAAGGTGAGGGATGCTTGTCTGCCGTGCACTATCTGAATAACATGATAGTCGAGGTCAGTGAGCATTATACTGCCGATGCGTACATTTTCAAAGATGACCTGTTCAGTTTCTTCATGTCTATCTCGAAATCGTTGGTATGGGAAATGCTGAACATATTCGTAAGGGACAATTATAAAGGTGATGATATTGAATGTTTGCTTTACCTTCTAGCCGTTACTATCTTTCATTGTCCACAAAATAAGTGTATCAGACGCTCTCCCGTCTCCATGTGGGACAAACTTCCCAGTAATAAAAGTCTGTTTCATAATGACCCTGACAGGGGAGTGGCTATCGGGAACCTGCCGTCGCAACTCATAGCCAACTTTCTGGCGTCTGTATATGATTATTTCGTGATGGAAATACTGGGATTCAGACATTATGTACGCTTTGTTGATGACTTTTGTATCGTGGTGAAATCTCCGGAAGAAATATTGTCCAAAGTCCATCTTCTTGATGGTTTCCTGAAAGAACAACTCCTTTTACGGTTGCATCCACGCAAGCTGTATCTTCAGCATTATAAGAAAGGAGTCTTGTTTGTTGGGGCGTTCATTTTGCCGGGTAGAATTTATGTATCTAACAGGGTGGTTGGTAACACATATAACGCTGTCAGGAAATTTAATAGAATAGCTGAAAATGGATTTGCAGAAGCGTATGTTGAGAAGTTTGTGAGTACAATGAACTCTTATTATGGCCTGATGAAACACTTTGCAACGTACAATATCCGTCGTAAAATTGCAGCGATGTTACTTCCTGAATGGTGGGAATATGTTTATATCGAAGGACATTTTGAAAAGTTTGTATTGAAGAATAAATATAACCATAGAAAACAACTAATTAAACATATCAAAAAACATGGATCAAAAAAATATCTTACCGCGTGGGATTGCTAAGCCTATCGAGCAACAGCCGGACGGAACTTGGATTGTACGTCATCACTTCCGGGTGGTTGGTACCAGTGAGAATGGTGAAGAACTGGTAACTTTTGCCAGTTCGGAATATCCCGAGAAACCTACCTTGCAACAGATTCAAAGAAGTATTGACCGTTATCGGGTGTGTCTAACAATGTATGGAGATACAATTTCAGACGAAATAGAAAAGGTTGATCTTTCCGTGTATATGTTTACGGATTAATAGTTCAATCTGTTGGTTGTTTAGGGGTGCTTATCAAGCATCCCTTTTTTATTTATGGAAAAAGTGAAAATTATAATGTCTTGTTTTATAGATATTTATCATAGAATTGATTTCCAAGATTTTCCATTTTTGTAAAACTCGTTATTATACTCAATACATTTGTTCCATACAGAATATTTTATTAATAATTAAACGCTATGAGTATGGGTATAAAAGTATTGTATGATTGGCTTTTGCAATCTAACCGACCGGCACACGTCAAAGCCGGGATGTTCGTCTTTGTTGTAATGCTTATTTTCTGTTTCCTTCTATTAGGCATTGATTTCTGTAAATCTGCTATTGTTTCTTTAACGACAACCGCCATTGCCGCAATAGTGGTTGAGTACATTCAGAAAAAGTGCGGGTTCATCTTTGATTGGCTTGACGCATTAGCAA
>USSR01000881.1 GCA_900557355.1 uncultured Bacteroides sp. | reverse complement strand
TTTAATTCAGTACCGCATGGAATTGTCCTGCCAATATTCCCCCTTTCCATACAGGATGATAATAGCTGGTAGTCAGTTCTGTGCTGCTGAAAGCATATTTATTACCGAGGAATGCGGGACTGAATCGTTGGTCTATTCTCAGGTAATAGCCACTATAGGCATTTGTGAGGAAATCCCGTGAATCATAGAGTAATGAGAATCCGAGGCTTATATTGGCAGTCCGTGCTTTCATTCCTTCCCAAAGTTCGGGCTTTTCAAAATCGTGGCCGTAGACATAATCAAAGACAGCCATCGGACCGATATAGAAGTTCCGCGCTACACGAGTCATGAAGTCTACCTTTACTTGTGCCTGGAAACGGTCGTAATCACTTTCATTATCGTCATTAGAACCGTTTTCATATCCTTTTCCCCAATACAAGCTGGGAAACGAATAGAAATAAAGATTGTAATTCAGACGGTATCTGTCTTGTGGAAAGAGATGATTTCCACGTACCCCCAACAAATAGAAACCTACCGTAGATACATCACCGTATAAAGATACATTAGATGGCGGAAGGATGGTATCATTCAGGTCTGTACGATATAATCCGGCGGCTACCAGACCGATGCCGAACTTGGTGTCACTGGAATAATGGGGTCCTCCGATAACGCTGAAGTCAAACTTCTTGTTTTTTTTCTCTTTGTTGGCATCATTAAAATAGTCCAGGAATTTCTTGAAAAAACTTTTCTTTTGTGGTAAAGTGTCAGTTACGGATACAGAAGATTCGACTGAAACATCTGCTCCTGTGGGGCCTTGTGCCCATATATCGGTGGCTATTAGTAATAACAGCACCGGTAGTACCCATTTCGTTAGTTTAGCGTCCATGATTATACCTGTAGAAAACTACGTCGGCAAATTTAGTTTTATTTTAATCATATAACAACAATTTTGTGAAATGTTTTGTTCAAACTTCTTCCATTAAGAAAAAAGGAGGAAGAAATAAGAATTTCAGAACTTTATTCCCGTTTTAACGTTATTCTTTTAGAACGAATAACGAACTTCATTATGAAAACAAAAATGGATATTCCCGATAAAGAGGGACGAAAACGACTTGTGATTGTGGGTGGTGGCTTCGGTGGATTGAAGTTGGCACGCAAATTGAAAAGCGATAAATTCCAGATAGTGTTATTGGACAAGAATAATCATCATATTTTCCAACCCCTACTCTATCAGGTAGCAACCGCCGGTATTGAACCGAGTGCAATTTCTTTTCCTTATCGCAAGATATTTAAAAAGAGAAAACATTTCCATATACGTATTTGTGAGGCGCAACGGGTAATTCCCGGAGATCATATTCTGGAGACTTCCATCGGAGCTCTTTCATACGATTATCTGGTTGTCTCTACCGGATGCCGTACCAACTATTTTGGTAACGATGGGCTGTCTCAACGGACGATGGCCCTGAAGAATACTGCAGAAGCTTTGTTTAATCGTAACCAGATACTGGAAAGTTTTGAAAAGGCACAGAATACCAGTAATCTGGAGAAGAGAAAACACCTCATGACATTTGTCATTGTGGGTGGCGGTGCTACAGGTATAGAGCTTTCCGGTGCATTGGCGGAAATGAAAAAATTTGTACTTCCGCAGGATTATCCCGATCTTGATATGACCCTGATGCGTATTATTCTTGTGGATGGTGCTCCCCGCCTACTCTCTGCTTTCTCTGAAAAATCTTCAGAAGAAGTGGCAAATTACTTGTTAAAACGTGATGTGGAAATCAGAACTAATGTACAGGTAACGAATTATGAGAATGGAACGATGACACTGAGCGACAACAGTACCCTAGAAACAACAAATGTCTTTTGGGTTGCAGGTGTACGCGCCAACAGTATAGAGGGACTTGCAAAAGAGGCTTATGGTCCCGGTAATCGCCTCCTTGTAAACCTCTACAACTGTGTTCAGGGCTATACTAATATTTTTGCTATCGGTGATACTGCGCTTATGACTTCCAAGGAATACCCAAAAGGACATCCGCAAGTAGTTCAACCAGCCATTCAGCAAGCGCGTAATCTGATCCAGAATCTGGATAGAAAGGAACGGGGACTTGAGATGCAACCCTTTGTTTATCATAATAAAGGTTCCATGGCTACCATAGGACGCAATCATGCAGTTGTGGAACTGAAAAAACTTCGTTTCGGTGGTTTCCCCGCGTGGGCAGTATGGCTATTCATCCACTTAATGAGTATTGTCGGTGTAAAGAACCGTCTGTTTATCTTTGTAGACTGGATGTGGAGTTACTTTACATACGATCCTTCTTTAAGGGTTATTATTAGACCTTTGCGAAGAGATAAACCATAATGCCTTATTTTTCGTTATATTAAATATAAATGTTTAAAACAGACGACTATGCTTTACAAATTTTTATTCCCGTCTAAACCGGATGGAGCAGCAATATCTGCAATATTATTAATAGTGAGAATTATATTCGGTGTGTTATTAATGAACCATGGCATCGAGAAGTGGTCTAATTATCAGGAGTTATCCACTGTATTTCCTGATCCGCTGGGTGTGGGCAGTCCTCTTTCCTTGGGATTAGCCATATTCGGTGAATTGGCTTGTTCCATGGCATTTATCATTGGTTTCCTTTACCGTCTGGCAATGCTGCCGATGATATTTACAATGGGGATGGCATTCTTTGTCATTCACGGAAGCGATCCGTTTGCGGTCAAAGAACTGGCTTTCATATATCTGGTGGTATATC
>USSR01000880.1 GCA_900557355.1 uncultured Bacteroides sp. | reverse complement strand
ATTACCTTGACAAGATTGAACCACAAGATGTGAAGAAAGAATACCTGACACTGGACGAAGTGAAGAAACTTGCCGCCACTCCTTGCGACATCCCCGTTCTGAAAGCAGCTTCTCTATTCGCTTGTATGACAGGTTTACGCATCAGCGATATTCTCAATCTTCAATGGGAAGATTTTGCCATTGCTCCCGACCAAGGCTATTGCTTGCGTATCAGAACTCAGAAAACCCAAACGGAAGCGACACTCCCCATCAGTTACGAAGCCTACGAACTATGTGGTACGCCCGGCACAGGCAAAGTATTCAAGGGCTTGAAACGGAGCATGATTAACTATCCGCTGAAGAACTGGCTCAAAAAGGCAGGAATAACGAAGCCGATAACCTTCCACGGATTTCGTCACTCCTACGCAGTTATCCAAATATCCTTAGGCACAGATATTTACACTGTCTCAAAGATGCTAACCCACAAGAACGTTTCCACTACTCAAATCTACGCAGATTTGGTCAATGTAAAGAAACGAGAGACAGCCAATAAGATTTCACTGAAATAAATTACGGCTATGAAACGAGGAATCATAACAAACAACGGACATGGCATCCATATTTCTGATGGAGAAGTATGGATGACCGTTTGGGAGATTGCCGACTTGTTCTATACAACAGTTGGATCAATCAATTCCCGTTTAAAAGCAATATTGAAAGCCAATGTCTTAAAAAAGTATGACATCTGCCAATGTATAAAGTTGGAAAATGGGAATAGTGCCGATGTGTATAATCTCAACATGATTATAGCCCTATCCTATCAAATAGACACTGGACATTCTGCTTCATTCAGAAAATGGCTTATCAGTAAAGTTGCTTCCAAACAAAAGGGCATATCTCTCTTTATTCCTATAAGCGCAGCTAACATATATAATTGCTAATACCTTTGCTAAAAGTCCAACTTGGTTTTATTCTACGTTGGACTTTTCTTTTCTATTTTGGCACAGTTGACCTAGAATAATGCTACCTTTTGGTGACAAATGCTGCCACTTTCAGGGAAATGTATTTATACATCTTGCTAATGAGATATATTTGCACACAAACGATTAGCATATATTATTATGAAGCAGAAAAAAATAGAACATATTACTTTGAATCTGATTGTTTTCGGGACAATCGCTATCATTGGTGTTTTAGCCCGTCAGACCGTACTACACTATGGTTGGGATGAGTTCAGCAGCTACCTCATTTTTGTGGTATGCTCCATTGTCATGGGTGCAATCTATCTCAATCTGCAAATGGTATTCAGACAACTCCTTTCACCAACAATAGAGAAGTGCTTTATGAGATTTGAGTGTTACCGCAATAAGGCTGTGGTGGTTGAAACTTCAATAGTACACTCGGAACTTGCCGAAAGTACTATAAATTCAGACCCCGTCATTTCTAAACCGGATCCCGAAATTGAAATCGAAACTACATCTGACACAGAAGAAGTTTCTATTCTTTCATGTCCTGAACTTAACGAAGACGTGGCTGAACTTCCAAAAGAAGACGCCACACCTTCTAGCATCAATAATATATCTATCGAATCCAATCAGCCAACAGAATATGAGGTGTTCCGAGCCAACGCTATGGCAGAGAAAGAGCGAGCATCACAAGAAAAGTTAGATAAGGTTCTCACATATACGAAACAGAACTTGGTTCTCTATCTTAGCGAAACTGACCTCAATCGCCTATGTGGATATATTACGGAATACTATTTCTCTGATTCTCTACCCAAAGTTGAACAGATAAAGGTTGATGCTCAATTAAAAACCATTGACATCATGCACTTTGGCTGGAACATCGGCAAGGCATTCGGTAAACCACGCCTACAGACTGCCACATTTATAAAAAGAGTATTTGCTCATATCCTCCGTGATTCGGAAATATCCACCATTGAGCGCAAAATGTCGCACACGGAATCTGAGTGCAAGATTAAACTGGATAGAAAGATTGCATGAATATAACCCTATATAAATACTATTTGATAAAAGTAAAGTCTATATTTTGTTCTATTATCATCAGAATAATGCCTATTAAAATTCCTACTACAATCTCTGATATCAAGCATTTTCGAGAATCATCAGAGGAAGATTCTTGCTTTGCAATTTTTGCTATATTTTTAGCTATCACGACTTTCGGAATATAGAATCTAACAGGAGTCCAAAGAGAAAAAACAATCAATAGAATGCCTATAAATAGGAACAAGGTAGAATCAAATTGCCATATCCTTATATTATTATAAATCATATATATTGCCAACGTAGATATAGCAACTCCAGTAATCCTTATGCAATGAATAAGCAAAAGGACTATTAAAGAGAATATCGCTAGTATATATTCACCACATACTGCTAAAATAGCTGATGTCGAATTTGCAGAAGCTGATTCTATTTCTGCACTACACGATGTTAAAAAGAGTAAGAGTGAAAATACCAATAAATATTTAATATTCCCTATTTTATAAATGATATTATCCATAATGGCAAACTTTGTTTATTTGCAAAAATACAGAAAAACTACCAATTAGAATGTTACATCCTAATATTTATCATTGTATTCCACATTTTTCATCTAAAAACTCTTCTTTCTAAGCTACAACTATCATAATTGACACCAGTAATCACTGATTATCTGTTTATTATCAATAAATTATCACTACCAATCACCATCAAAAAGTTATTCATCAGTTATATTTTGGTGAATGATTCCACCATTGAA
>USSR01000879.1 GCA_900557355.1 uncultured Bacteroides sp. | reverse complement strand
TAATCCCCGCCGATTTCTACCTGGTCATTTTCCGGTTGCAAATGGAACTGCTGAATGGAAGGCGTGTAAGCCGGTGCATTGTATTTGGTAAAGTATCGCACATCAGCACCCAGTTGCACGGTAAGTACCTTTTTAGCTAACTTGGTTAGGAGATACAAATTAGAATATACTGAAATTTGTGGCAGAGGCAGAACCGTTTCATTACTTGACTTCTGCCAGGTTACTTCATTATCTAAATGGAAAATACCTGCACGGAAATTTTGCTTCAGAGTGGCCGAAAGTATTTGTATGTTACCGCTATTCTGTTCAGGTACGGCCTTTTGGTTGAGATAGGTGTAATTCTTTACATTTTCTACTCCGGCACGAAGATTGGTTCCCCAACGGTCAATATTCAATTCGCCCTCTACGCGGGTACGGAATTCTTTCTCCATGTTGTCATTATCCCAAACGTGCAGGTTGGAGTGATAATGGCGCATATAGAAAGAGGGTAATGTGTTTTTCACGAAGCCTCGTACTTTCAGGTTTACCGTATCTTTCCAAAGACGGAAATTCAAATCCATATTTCCATTTACGCGGAATTGTCCCATTGCTTTGTCCATAATACCTACTTCGCCGTCTATAGAATAGTGTAGAGTTTTACCTTGTCGTTTAGCCAATTCACCACCCACATAGATTTCTTGTTCGGTGAAACGGTCTACTGTCATAGAGTCTGCATTCATCAGGTCGTAGCGACTGAATTTATGGGATATATAGCCGGTAAGTCCGGCTTTAGCATATCGATTGAAACCTTCCAGCAAGGCTATGCCAAAGACATTCTTTACGCTAAATGCTGTGGTAGAGTCACGACTGACTCCTTGTTTGTTATAGTAGGCGTTTTCGTCAGGTGTAGACACAGATTGGTATTTGTGACGCGCCCGTTCTATCTTAAAGGTGTGGATGAAACTTGTGACCGGAACAAATTCTTCGACAAAGTTAGTATCCTCCGGAAGAGCGTGGTTGCTATTGAGGCTGTCCAAACTGAGATTATCTCCCATTGCGAGATTATTAGCCGGGAGGCTGTCGGTAGCTAAACTGTCGGTAGCTAAGCTGTCGGCAGGTGCAATACTGGAAGCAATAGATGTCGTTGGTGCTGCAGGGGAAAAACGCTGTTGGACACTGTTATTCTGGGCTTCTTCTTTCAATACTCTTCGTTTGAAACCTAATCGGTAACGTTGCGTAAGGTAGACATAGAAATCTTTATTACGGTTTGAGGTCTGTTCCATCTTCACAGGAATGGTGGTGGAACTATATTCTTTCTTACCTTCTGCCATTGTATCAGGCCGGGTGATGTAACCGTCATTTGCTATACCACCGTTTTCGTTCATTTTCATGAAGAAGTTGTTATAAACTGCCTGTATTTGATAGCGTTCACCAATGTAACTTCCGAATAAGCCGGCATTGAAATGTGAAGTGGATTGATTGGCATAATAACCACGTCCGTATAAATAATCAAAATTAAAGCCGAATGCTAACCGTTTGTTTACATTGACAGAGAAATAAGACTTAAACCGTTCTTCACCATTAATCTTATTACCGGCTTTATAGTAAGTCAGATTGGTATAGGGTACATTACTATTAGTGAAAAACACTTGATCGGGACGAACAAAGAAACTAGAGTATGGTGCCATGAAGAGGGTCGGTTCATCGTCTTGGCGATTAAAGAAAATACGGGAGAGACGAGGTGAACCCAGATTACCCAGGAAGTTATATTCTCCAGTCATACCGCCTACTAGATTCGTATTTTGGAAATTCAGAGCAAGCGTATCTGCAGGAACAATGGTCCGGTTTCCTAAAGTTTCGCTTAATTGCCACATATAAAGCTTAGGCGGGATGCTTTGAACATCAGTGCCGGTATCCAGACTGTCCGGCTGTGTTGATGGGTCGACCTGGTTTCCATAGCGGTCACGGTTGTCCAGCGTATTGAATGGCTGCTGTGCCTGTACTGCCAGCAATCCCAATACGAATAGAAGTATGTATGTTAGTAGAATTCGTCTCATAATTAGGCGCAAAGATACAATAAAAAATTATTCGCTTGCGGAATTCAGCCTTTTTTGCCTATTTTTACAAACATACCGTCTTATAAGCGAATCTAATTGTGAGGAGTCTTATGTCTTTGATTGTATAAAATAAGCCCTTGCAAAAAATGATTGCAAGGGCTGACTTTTATTATAAGGGTCAATGGAATTATACCTCTTTTATCAATTCCATACCTTTTTTAATCGCTTCTTCGTTCATCGGTATCAAGTGATGATGGCGTTCGGGCAAAGTCTTCTTCAAGCCTCTGAGTACGCTATCCAGCGTAACCATCGGTTTCAGTTTCAGCAATCCACCCAGCACGATCATGTTGAATGCTTTGGCATTATTCATTTCATTGGCTGCATCCATTGCGTCGATACGATACACTTTGATATCCTTACGTGTCGGCGGGTTGATGATACCATATCCGTCGTAAATCAGGATACCGCCCGTCTTTACCTTACTTTCGAATTTCTCCAGTGAGGGCTGGTTCAGAATGATGGCAGCATCGTACTTGCTCAGGATAGGAGAGGAGATTTTCTCATCGCTTACGATCACCGTAACGTTAGCTGTACCACCACGTTGTTCCGGTCCGTAAGCGGGCATCCAGCTCACTTCCTTATTTTCCATCAGTCCCGAGTATGCCAAAATCTTTCCCATGGACAATACACCTTGTCCACCGAAGCCT
>USSR01000878.1 GCA_900557355.1 uncultured Bacteroides sp. | reverse complement strand
TAGGAAAGATTTCCTTCCTGAATTGGATGAGGGCTCGATCTGGTTGCAGGTGAATCTTCCTCCCGGCATTTCTGTTGAGAAATCGAGAGAGATGTCCGATACACTTCGTTCCCGTACGATGAAGTATCCCGAAGTAACTTATATCATGGTTCAGGCAGGGAGAAATGACGATGGTACAGATCCGTTCACTCCTTCGCATTTTGAGGTATCTATCGGGATAAAGCCTTATGTAATGGCCGAACGGAAAGACCAAGCAAGATTTGATTCATGAGTTGGAAGAAGAATATAAGACACTGCCCGGTTTTAGGGTGGGATTCAGCCAACCGATGATAGACGGGGTGATGGATAAAATAGCCGGTGCGCATAGTGAATTGGTTGTAAAGGTGTATGGTGAGGATTTTCGGGAAACACGTCGTATTGCGGAAGAAATCACCCGGGCGCTGGGAACGGTGAAAGGTGCCGTTGATCTGGATATTGACCAGGAACCTCCATTACCTCAACTGCAAATCATTATGAATCGGGATGCGATTGCCCGATATGGGCTGAACGTGTCTGATGTAGCTGATTTGATAGAGGTAGCAATCGGAGGGAAAGCTATTGCGCAGCTTTATCAGGGAGACCGTCAATATGACATTACCTGTAAATATAAAGAAGAAATGCGGGATACACCCGAAAAGATAGCCGGATTGATGCTGACCTCTTCTACCGGAGCTAAAATACCCCTTTCGCAGGTAGCCGAAGTGAAATTGAGTGTCGGAGAAAGTACGATCACTCGTGAAATGAACAGACGTCACCTGACGGTTAAGTTGAATCTGCGTGGACGCGATCTGGCCTCTTTCTTAAAAGAAGCGCAGAATGTGATTGATGCGAAAGTGGACTATGATAAAAGCAAATATACAGTCAAATGGGGAGGGGCTTTCGAAAACCAACACAGGGCCTATACCCGTCTTTCTGTCATTCTTCCGTTGACGTTGATGTGTATGTTTATTTTGCTTTATGCTACGTTTGGGAAATTCCGGCAAGCTGGTCTGGTATTGTCCATCGTGCCGTTGGCGCTCTTTGGCGGAATGCTTGCGCTCAATGTACGCGGTATGACATTGAATGTATCGTCTGCCGTGGGCTTTATTGCCATGTTCGGACTTTCCATTCAAAACGGAATTATTATGGTATCTCAGATAAACAATTTGCGTAAAGGAGGAATGGAACTTCGGAAGTCTGTTATCGAAGGGGCACGTCAACGGTTCCGTCCTATCCTGATGACCTCGGTCACTACGGTACTCGGACTGTTTCCCGCTTCTCTGGCAACCGGGATCGGCAGTGATGTGCAACGTCCTCTGGCAACGGTTATTGTGTATGGATTGATGTTCTCAGCACTCATTTCTATGTTTGTGCTTCCGGTTTTTTACTATCTGATTGAGAATAACGTTTTAAATAAAAAGAAGAATGATGAAAAAGAATATACACTTTAATATCTTGCTCCTTTTGCTGCTTGTGGAAGCGATGACTGTTCATGCTTTTGCGCAAATCCTCGTCGGCCAACCACAACGGAATATTTCTTTCGAAGAATATCTGAACAGTGTAGGAAAGAACAATCTGAATTATCTGGCAGAAAAGTTGAATGTGAGTATAGCTGATGCGGAAGCTATGGCTGCAAAGGTGTTTCCTGATCCGGAACTTGGATTTGAAGCTGGTAATGAAACTTTTTCGTTGGGGCTTTCCTATTCATTGGAATTAGGAAATAAACGAGGAGCACGAATCAAACTTGCACGCAGTCAGGCAGCGTTTGAGAAGTTGATGATAGAACAGGGATTTCAGGATTTGCGAGCCGAGGCAGCCAATTTTTTTCTGGAAGCTATTTTGCAGAAAGAGTTACTTAAGGTGCAGCGAAGTTCTTATGAATATATGCTGCAATTGAGCCAATCGGATAGTTTGCGTTATGCGGTAGGAGAAATTACGGAGAATGATGCCCGTCAGTCGAAACTGGAAGCCGTTACTTTACTCAATACAGTTTACGGACAGGAAGCAGCATATCAGTCTTCATTGGTTATGCTTAACAAACAGATGGGCGTGACAGCAGATACTCTTCATATTCCGTTTGGTAATTGGGAGGAACTGAACCGTGAGTTTATGCTGTCGGAACTAATCAAAGTTGGTTTAGACAATCGTATAGACTTACTTGCAGCTCAAAAAAGTACCGAAGTCACTGCCCGTGCGTATAAGTTGACGAAGGCGGAGCGTCGTCCGGATATTGGTTTGTCAGTCTCTTATGAAAGAGACTGGAACGGTTTTCTTCCTCCGGCGCGTTCTGCTACCGCAGGGGTATCTATTCCGCTGTCCTTTTCAAATATAAATAAAGGAGCAGTCAAAGCAGCTAAATTCCGTATTGCTCAATCTGAAATATTGGAAAGGGAGATGGAATTACAAATACAGGCGGAGATTACTCAAGCATGGTTCTGCCATGAAGCGGAAAAAAAGAAGGTAGCCCAGCTTAAAGCGGGGATACTCGAAGATTCACAAAAGGTGCTTGAAGGGATGGTTTATAAATACAAACGTGGTGAAATCAATATTTTGGATGTATTGGTAGCTCAACGTACCTATAATGAAGTACAGCAGGAATATCTTGAAACCATGAAAGGATATGTAGCTTCTTTGGTAGAATTAGAGAAGACTTGCGGTATCTGGGACATACGTTTTTAAATATACGATGATTTTATCCGGCTCTACTTTTAGCAATAATAATAGT
>USSR01000877.1 GCA_900557355.1 uncultured Bacteroides sp. | reverse complement strand
TGATTCGATTTACCCGTAGGTTTAGTCATATTGCTTGCAAAGGTAAATATTTTGCTCAAAAAGCTGTCATTTGTAAAGGAAGTATGGGTAAATGAAAGTAACACACTGTTAATGTCCTGCTATAAAGTGGCTGGGTCTTCGACTCTCCCTGCTTCCTCAACAAATTATCCTAATAGAGTTGTGAACAATCAACTTAAAGTGTCCAGAAATGGAAGTAGTAACTAATTATTTTCGATAAAAATAGTAATTATGAAAACTGGAGTAATATTGGCTCGGTTCCAGCCTATACACAATGGACACCTACAGCTGATAAAGAAGGCTTGTGACGAGAATGAGCAAGTTTTAGTTATTATTGGCTCAATAGATAAACTCTCAAAACGGAATCCGATACCTTGGACTATCCGAAAACAACTTGTTGAAAAGGCGATTAAAGACCATTCTCTTCACGAAAAAACGAAGATTGTTGAGCTTGCTGACCTTTCTGATGAATCTGACAACAGCCACGATTGGGGTTTTTATCTTTATTCGTTTATTGTTAGCAAAATCAACCAATCTGATTTCACAATCTATTACTCTGATGGATTTGAGACCATCACATCTTGGTTTCCAGGATTCCTTTTAAGGAATAACGTGTCTCTATCTTTACTTGCCAGAAACACTTGTGAAGATGGCGTGTCAGCAACTATGGTGCGTGATATGATACTTGCTGATAGCCTTCCAGAAAAGGACATTGTTCCACAGTGCGTGTATGATATGCGCCAGACAATTAAGGCATTTCTAAATGTGTTTAAGTAAAATAATTATGGATAAACTCTATATTGAATTAAAAGGAACTATCATTGCTCTATGTATATGGGCAATATCTTGTGCACTCACCGAATTTGTTAGTTGGCTTGGGCTTCCTAATTACTGTATAGCCTTAACATTTTTGTTTTCGTTCATAACATCACAAATAGTATTTTTTCGCAAATACTATTAAGAGTAATTGAAGATCAACTAATGATGAAAGGAAATAGAATCTGTGCAAGTAATCCTGGACAACTGACAACTCTTAGAAAGTTAAACTTAAATGAAGTTAATCAATGAGTAAATCAATAGAAGAAATCAGGAAAATGAAAGCTATTCTTGAAAGAGATATTGCAGCTAAAGTTGCTGAATTTGAGCAAGAGTCATGCGTACAAATCACAGATGTAGGTATTGACCGCGTAAAAATAAAAATGTTGAATAATAAAACGGTTTGTCAAAGTATTACAGTTAATATAATAATTCAATTATGAAAAAGTATATTGGAACAAAACAGATTGAAGCCGAGCCTATGACATTGGGCGACTTCGTTCAAGAAACGGGTAGAAATCCCTATGGTAAGGATATTGAAAACCATGAAGAAACCGAGCAAGGTTATCGTGTTAAATACGAAGATGGTTACGAAAGTTGGTCGCCTGCCAAACCGTTTGAGAAATCGTATAAGTGTGCAGACACCTTTCTTGATCGTTTGCATATTGAAATGAAAGACTTGTATGACAGGTTGGATAAACTTGTTGTTTTCATTGATTCTGGAAAGATGGATGAAGTGGTAACAGACAACTACCAAAAATTCTTGTTACGCTTACAGCAAGTAGTGATGGGTAATTACGTGAAAACACTTGAATGTCGTATTGGATGTCTTGACGGTGCTCCTAACGCTCCGTTTAATAGGATGTCTTTCGGAGTTGCAATCGAAGCGTTGAAATTTGGTCTTGCTATTCGTAGAAAAGGTTGGAATGGAAAGGGGCTGTGGGTCATCAAGCAAGTCCCGGCACACATCGAAAGCGATATTGTTCCGAAGATGCAGTCACTTCCTCAATCGGCAAAAGACCTTATTTTAAAAGGCAAGGGTTTCATTGACTATACAAGCCAGTGCCTTATTTACAACGAGAATACCGGACATGCTGACAGTTGGGTTCCGTCAATCAGCGATGTGTTTGCTGAAGACTGGGAAATCGTTCAGTAACTTGGTCCTTTTAATCAACTAAGTGTATATTCATAAAACAACAACTTTTATTATGTCCAAGCCTCAATCCACATTTCCCATTATAAGCGTTATGCTTGTTGGGGATTGGATTGAGGTTTTAATTAGATAATTATAGAACAAAATGAAAAAATTTACATCACCAATATCTACAAATAAAGAACAATCAGAACGATTGATAGCTTTAGGAGTAAAACCTGAAACGGCTGATATGGTATATCATTATACCAAAAGTAAAGTACCTGCATTGGAATGGGAATTAAAAACAACTCCACCAACATTGAGAGGCAAATTTTGGACACCTCAAAGAATAGCAAAGTTAGAATTGCCTTTTCATAAGTATCCGAATGGAACGTCTATGACCGGAGAAGAAGCGTTTGATGAAATATGGGGTAGGGATATTCCAGCATGGAGCTTATCGAGACTGTTGGAAATGCTGCCTAATGAAGTTCCAGATCCTAAACCAGGATTTGAAGCACATCATCCAGAACTGATAAAACATGCTTTGGGGTATAATCTGTCAATTCGGAGATATACAGCAGATTGTTTGGTTGGAACACATATCGAGGATACTCCAATTGAATGCTGTGTGTCTATGATAGAATGGCTCATTAAAAATCATCTTTTTAATAAAGAATATCTGAAATAAAAGACATGAAAGAAGATGATGATAGGCATTGTAGCGAGTGTAAAGTACGAATTTCTATATGTATTGTAAAGTCTTAAAAAGACGAAAG
>USSR01000876.1 GCA_900557355.1 uncultured Bacteroides sp. | reverse complement strand
AACGGGTTAATATAACTGTACCAACAAAAAACTCCGCCATTACCCAGTGCCGTTGCCCCTAAAATGAGCCAGGGAGCCGGGTTTTTAAGAAAACGGAACTGTCCTTTGAAACCAGTATCTTTCAGCCCTTCCACGTGGGGTACCCAACGCCAGATATAATAAAGAATAATCACTCCCCAACAACCCACCAGCAAGAATGTTACCCGCCATGAGATAGCATTACTCAATGATGTTCCCAATGGAACTCCAAAAAGATTGGCTATAGTCATTCCGGCAATCATGATAGATACGGCCTCAGAACCTTTACCCTTATCAGCCAATTTTTCGGCAACAATAGAAGCTACACCGAAATAAGCCCCATGAGGAAGTCCGGAAACAAAACGAGCCAGTAATAACACCCAATAATTAGGTGCCATTGCTGCACAGATATTCCCTATCATTATCAGAGTCACCAATGCCAACAAAATATGTTTCAGTGGATGTTTACGGGCCAAGATCAGAGTAGGTGCCCCGACACATACTCCCAAAGCGTATGCAGAAATAAAATGCCCTGCCACAGGAATACTAACACCCAAATCTTTAGCCACATCGGGCAGAATGCCCATCATGACAAACTCGGCAATCCCTAATCCCAAGGTGCCGAACGCTAATGCAATAAGACTCTTCTTCATACCTATTTTACCTACAAAAAACTAACCTTTTTACCGGGGTGCAAAGGTAGTGTTTTTTTTATTCCAATAATAAACTATTCATGGCTTCATTTTGTTTTTATATATAGACAGAACAGTAATATGAAAACAATTATTATAAGTCTATTTATGGCAATAACAGCAATAGCTGCCCATGCACAGCAAAAAAGCTTTTATGACTTCACAGTCAAGACGATTGATGGAGAAGATTTGTCACTTTCCACCTTTAAGGGAAAGACATTGCTCCTCTTTATAAATGGCTTACCGAAAAAAGTGAAAACGGCGTGGAAAACGCAAAAGAACATAACAAGCCCCGAAATTTATCATAAGTTTCGGGGCTTATTATATCTTTCATTTTCGGAATCCGGAGAAAAAGTTATCTATCCAACGAACCAGATAAACTATAATAACTCCAGCTATGACCATTGCAATGATACGACCTAACATATTCTTGTAGCTTTAAATATTTTAGTAGGCAAAGATAGCTAAGATATATAAAACAGCATAGACTATTACGCAAAAATCATGTTTGCGGCAGGACTACACCCTGTTAGAGACGTATCAAAAAGGGTTCAAGTCCCTATTTGCTCCAGCCATACCATCCCCGGACAGAAGTACTTCTAACCGAATTTGATACGGAGTTGGTACGAGCCTGATACTGCCCATCCCCGGCCCTGATTCCTTTTGGGCACGAAAAGGAAACCATTAATTCTGCCAACAAGTTACTAAATTATTTTTCTCCTATTGAGAAAAAATATTTCTCCTACCGGGAAACAAAATACCCATTTATACCAAATTATTTTTTAATGATTACTCAGGATACAGTACAGCTCTTTTTTTATGCTCAATTCCCTGATAAGATTACATGAAGATCAACTGCTTCTTAAGCAAATCTACAATATCACTCTGCAATTTCTGTGCATTGATAGGTTTAGAAGTATACGCATCGAAACCACTATTCAGGATGCGTTCCTCATCTTCTGCATAGACATAAGCCGTTACTGCCATGATAGGAACAGTCGGCGATATTTCACGTATGATCTGCTCAGCCTCGTAGCCAGTTTTTTTAGGCATATTGATATCCATCAATATCAAATGAGGATTGTATTTCTTAAATAATTCTACTGCCTCTTCCCCATCCCAAGCATGAAGAATGTTATATTTACGTTTCAGGATAGATTCAAATAACAAGAAATTGCTTTCATTATCTTCAGCTATTAAAACGGTGAGTTTCTCTACTTTACTTAACCGATGTTCTTTCTGTTCTCTCGTCGACTTGAGTTCCACTGGATGATAAGGAAGAGTGAACCAGAAAGTAGAGCCCTTGCCAGGTTCCGATTCAACGCCTATGCTACCACCCAAATTCTCGACAACACTCTGGCAGATAGACAGCCCCAATCCTGTACCTTGAGAAAAAGAATCGAGTTTCACGAAACGACCAAAAACAGTATCTTTCTTATCCTCTTCAATTCCACATCCCGTATCCGTAACATAAAAATAAAGGGAATCAGTATCCTTCAGTCGATAACCGAAAGTGACGCTTCCACTATAAGTAAACTTCATAGCATTATTAAGCATATTCGTCATAACCTGCGTCAGCCTGTTCCTCTCGATATTTACAGTACAGTCCGGCATTTCCGGTATATATCGGATGGGGACAGCTTCATTCTTCTGACGAAGCTGGGCAGATTCTTCTATCTCCTTAAACAATGCATTCAGATCTAAATCGGAAAATACAAATTCCAATGTTCCGGATTCAATCTTAGAAAGCTCCAGAATGTCTCCGACCAGTTGCAACAATAGCGTATTATTATTCTCAATAATATTGATATACTCCTCTTTCTCCTCCTGTTCTTCCGTATCTGCCAAGATACTGGAAAAGCCGACAATAGCATTGAGCGGAGTACGTATTTCATGACTCATATTGGCCAGGAAAGCAGACTTCAAACGATTTGATTCTTCAGCTTTCTCCTTTGCCGTAATCAGATCTTCTTCCATTTTCTTTCGTCCGGTTATCACGAGAGAAGAACCTACCAAAGTAATCGGATTACCTTTTTCATCCCTC
>USSR01000875.1 GCA_900557355.1 uncultured Bacteroides sp. | reverse complement strand
AATGGTTGCGTGACGGGGTGAAATTCGAGAAAAATAACTAATATATCAACTCATGAAAAAATTGACTTTTATCACCTGTCTCGTATTACTACCCCTCGCCCTTCAGGCACAGGAAGACCGTTACGACCAGTTGACCAATCCGAAGTTGACCAGTATCAACAAAGAGGCTCCCCGAAGTACATTTACTTCTTATGCCACCGAAGAAGATGCTATCGTCAATGACCGGACGAACGGAGCCAGCCGCCTATCCCTCAACGGGAAATGGAAGTTCAACTATGTGGAAAACTTTGCCGACCGTCCCACAGACTTCATGAATGTGCGTACTGATGTGAACCGTTGGCCGGACATCAATGTGCCGGGTAACTGGGAGCTGCAGGGCTTCGGTACTCCGATCTACGTCAACCAGCCTTACGAGTTCTGTTCTAAGGGTTACGAACCTTATTGGGACAAGCCTAATCCGCCTTATGTACCCAAAGACTGGAATCCGACAGGAACATATCGCCGTGATTTCGTTGTAGGTAATGACTGGGATGGAAAAGAAATCTTCCTCAGTGCGGACGGTGTACGCGGTGCTGCTTTCTATTACATGAATGGCAAGTTTGTAGGTATGAGCAAGGATGCTAAAACTCCTGCCCGCTTCAACGTTACCGCCATGATCAAAAAAGGTAAGAATATGATTGCCATTCAGGTACACCGTTTCTCGGATGCCAATTATCTGGAATGTCAGGACTTCTGGCGCATCAGCGGCATAGAGCGCGATATCTATCTCTATGCCACGCCTAAAATTCATATTGCAGATTTCAAGGTAGAGACTCCGTTGGATACTTATTACAAGGACGGTATCCTGCAACTGAAAGTGAAGCTTACGAACGAAAGTGATATAAAGTCTCCTTATGTAGTTTCCTATCGTTTACTCGATGACCAGGATCAGCAAGTAACCCAGTCCTCTACCCGTGTGGAAGGTGATCAGACCGAAGTAGAATTCACGAAGAAAACCCTCCGTGGTGTAAAGCATTGGACGGCTGAAACACCTAATCTTTATACACTCGTCATCAGCCTGAAGCGCACCAATGGCGAAATAATAGAAGCCACCAGTTGCAAGGTAGGTTTCCGCACGATAGAGATTAAGGATAAGCAACTGCTTGTGAATGGCGTGCCTATCCTTGTGAAAGGTGTGAATGTACATGAGCATAATGAATACACAGGACATTACGTTCCGGAAGATCTTATGATCAAGGATTTCGAACTCTGGAAAAAATATAATGTGAACACCGTACGTACTTGCCACTACCCGCAACAGGAACGTTTCTACGAACTTTGCGACCAATATGGTATATACGTAATTGATGAAGCAAATATTGAAAGCCACGGTATGGGTTATAACCTCAATGTAGGTGGTACTTTGGGTAACAATCCGTTATTCATGAATGCTCACCTCGACCGTACCATGAATATGTACGAACGCGATAAGAACCATCCGTCTGTAATCATCTGGTCACTGGGTAATGAAGCTGGAAACGGACTGAACTTCTACGTTACCTATAATAGTCTGAAGATGCTCGATAGCCGTCCTATCCAGTACGAACGTGCCGGATTAGAATGGAATACGGATATATATTGTCCGATGTACTCTTCTCCCCAATCTATTGAAAAGTATGCCCAGAATAAGGAAATGACTCGTCCGCTTATCCTGTGTGAATATGCTCATGCTATGGGTAATAGTCTTGGAAACTTCCAGGATTATTGGGATGTGATTGAGAAATATCCGATATTACAGGGTGGTTGCATCTGGGACTGGGTAGATCAAGGCTTTGCCGCCAAAACCAGTGACGGACGCAAATATTGGAATTATGGTGGTGACTATGGCGATACCGGAACTCCTTCCGATGGTAACTTCTGCATCAATGGTGTAGTTTATCCCGACCGCAGTATAAAGCCCCAGACTATTGAAATGGGTAAGGTTTATCAGAACATAAAATTCATTAAGTTCGATCCGCAAACCTGCACGGTGCAGATACGCAATGACTTCTCATTTACTGATCTGAATAAATATGATTTCCATTATGTCGTTCGCGATCATGGAAAAGAGATTTATAAAGGTCAGATGGATAATATCAATGCTGCTCCGGGTAAGACAGCTACCAGTGCATTCCTGCAAGGTATTCCTAAAGAAAAGAATACTACGGGAGATGTACGCATCGAGTTCTATGCAACCATACGTAATGCAGAACCTTTCTTACCGGTTGGTACAGTAATTGCTCGTGAACAAACTTATGTTCACCCGTTCTTTAAGAAAGAAGTGGTACGTATGGATCCCGCGAAAGTAGATGAAGTCTTTTCACAGGTTGTTTTCAGCGGTGATGATTTCAAGGCTACATTTGATAAACAAAGCGGCTTGCTGACCTCTTATATCTATAAGAAGCAAGAGTATATCCATAACGGTCAAGGTCCGCAACCTTTCTTCTGGCGTGCACCTACCGATAATGATTACGGAGCAAAACTTCCCACTCGCTTGAAAGCATGGCGCGAGGCCAGTTACCAGGCACCTAAGGCAGAATCGTTCAATGTTTCTAAAGATGGCGGCAAGTCTATTGTAAAGGTTACATATCGTTTTCCGCAGGTAGATGCACAGTGGGAAATTACCTATAAGGTATTTGCCAATGGCATTATCAAAGTGGATAATCGCTTTGTAGCCGAAGGTACGGAAACTCCGATGATACCCCGTGTAGGTTTGCGTATGCAATTATCGGAAATATTAAACGACTC
>USSR01000874.1 GCA_900557355.1 uncultured Bacteroides sp. | reverse complement strand
GCCAAGTTTATTTAATTTTTAATTTGTCCCAATTTTAATGGGACACTAGTGAATTGGATTCATTAATCATTTACCACCTTATCATTTTATAATTACTTTCTCAGCCTTGCCACCGGTATGTTCAACTGTTGCCTGTACTTGGCTACCGTGCGGCGTGCTATCGGATATCCTTTTTCTTTCAGTATATCCGTCAGTTCATCATCCGTATAAGGTTTCTTTTTATCTTCATTGTCAATGCATTCCTTCAATATCTTACGAATCTCGCGTACAGACATTTCTTCACCGTCCTCGGTGACATATCCGTCATTGAAGAAAAATTTCAGTGAATAGATGCCGTAGTTGGTTTGCACATATTTGCTGTTGCTGACGCGGGAAATGGTTGAAATGTCCAGTCCGGTACGTTCGGCAACATCTTTCAATATCATAGGACGCAGCAATGATTCGTCTCCTTCGAGGAAGAAAGGACGTTGCAGGTCGATAATGGCTTGCATAGTAGTCATTAATGTATTCTGACGTTGCTTCACGGCATCGATAAAGCCTTGTGCTGCATCCATTTTCTGCTTCAGGAACATCATGGCTTCTTTCGACTCTTTCGACTGGTTAGCCCTGTTTTTGGTATGTTCTTCCACCATCTCGGTGAAGTCGCGGCTCATACGCAGTTCCGGAACGTTCCGGTTGTTCAGAGCCAGATTGATGGTACCGTCGTCGTATGTATCTACAATGAAGTCGGGGATGATCTGTTGCATGTTCCGGCCGATGGCTTCACCCAGGGAGGCACCCGGACGCGGATTGAGTTTGCAGATCTCTTTGATAGCCTGTTCAAAAGCGTCTTCTTCCAGTCCGAGCTTCTGCTGTATCTTGTCCCAATGCTTACGGGTGAATTCTTCGTAACATTCGGAGATGATCGCTTCTTCTATATAAAGTAGAGGGTTCGGGGTGAAGTGCTGTTGTTCTATCTTGCGATGAATCTGAATGAGCAGGCATTCTTGCAGGTTGCGTGCGCCAAGTCCGGCGGGGTCAAAGTCCTGGATAATCTTCAGTGCTTCTTCCAATTCCTCCTGGGTGCATTCGATGCCGGCGTAGATGGCAAGTTCATCACAGATGCTATCCAGAGACTTACGTAGCAGGCCGTCGTCATCCAATGATCCGATCAGATATTCCGCCAGTTCACGCTGATGCTCGGTCAGGTCACGTTCGCTTAGTTGCTCCTTCAGAGTTTCGTAAAAAGAAGTAGCATCGGAGAAAGGTATTTCTTCAGCCTGTTCACCTTTGCTACGGTTGTTTTCCTGCAATTTGTAGTCGGGGATATCGTCTTCGCTCAGATAGTCGCTTAATGAATCATATTCATTGGCTCCGTTGTCTTCTGCGGAACCTCCCGTATCGGAATTTTCAGAAAAGTCGTCACTTGCCGTATCTTCCTTTCCTTCTTCCAGAGCCGGATTTTCCAGAAGTTCCGCATGTATACGGTCTTCCAGTTCTACAGCGGGCAATTCCAGTAGCTTCACTACCAGAATCTGCTGGGGCGACAGTGTCTGTACCTGTTGCTGCGCTTGAGTTTGTACTTGTCTGGAACCTTGTGCCATACTTATTCTTTTCTTTTACTCGCCACAAAGATAATGCAAACCGAGACAGAATAAAATGAACGAGTTCATTTTTTATGCCGAGGCGCAGCTTATCTTCGCACTTTTTGCAAAAATAGTGAATAGTTCGGGAACGCGAAATGTTCTCGGTATAAGTTTTTCATGCAAGCATGAAAGTTTGGCGCCTAATTTACATTATCTTCGTTAAAAGCGAAGATAAGCTGCACATCAGCATTAAAAAATAAGCAAGCTTATTTTGTGCTGCTTTTGGTTTGCATTATCTTTGTGCGTATCAACTTAAAAAATTGCAACGTTATGTTTGATAAAGAAACTTATGTGCAGCGCAGAGCCCTGCTGAAAAAAAATGTTGGCTCCGGAGTGTTACTATTCTTGGGAAATGACGAACAAGGACTGAATTATGAAGATAATGCTTTCCGTTATCGTCAGGATTCTACCTTTCTCTACTATTTCGGCTTGTCGTTTGCCGGACTTTCCGCTATCATTGACATCGATGAGAACAAAGAAATCATTTTCGGGGACGAACTGACTATCGACCATATTGTGTGGATGGGCACACAGCCAACTCTGAAAGAGAAGAGCGAACGGGTAGGTATTCGGGAGACACTTCCTTCTGCCGGAATTATCAGCTATCTGCACAAAGCCGTACAAAAGGGGCAGACGGTACATTATCTTCCGCCTTACCGTCCCGAACATAAGTTGAAACTCATGGATTGGCTGGGTGTTCCGCCTGCACGCCAGGAAGGTTCCGTACCGTTTATCCGTGCGGTGGTGGCACAGCGTAATTATAAATCTGCTGAAGAGATTGCAGAAATAGAAAAAGCATGTGATGTGACTGCCGACATGCATATCAAGGCGATGGAAGTGATTCGGCCGGGTATGTACGAATATGAAGTTGTGGCAGAGATGAACCGTGTAGCCGAAATGAATAATTGCGGGCTTTCTTTCCCTACGATTGCCACAATCAACGGACAGACTTTGCATAATCATTATCATGGTAATAAAATTAAATCGGGTGACTTGTTCCTGATCGACGCCGGTGCGGAACTTCCGTCGGGTTATTGCGGTGACATGTCGTCTACTGTACCTGCCGATAAAACGTTTACTTCAAAACAACGTGCCGTTTACGAAATTCAGAATGCTATGCATCTGGAATCTGTAAAGGCTCTCCGTC
>USSR01000873.1 GCA_900557355.1 uncultured Bacteroides sp. | reverse complement strand
ATAATTGTTCCTTATTAACTACCTGTTGCTCTCAAAATAACATTCTTATTTTGAAGTCTTTGCAGTAAAAAAAGATAAATCATTAGGAATATGCCCGGATTTTTTATACTTTTGTCCCCGCATTTGAGGCCTGGTAGCTTAGTGAATAGAGCGTCAGATTCCGGTTCTGAAGGTCGTGGGTTTGAGTCCCACCCGGGTCACTATATAAGAAAGAGGGGATACTATTTAAAGTATCCCCTCTTTCTTATATAGTATGTTAATCTTCTATTTTTATCATTTCCAATGGTAGTATTGAGTATCTTACTCTCAGTGTCTTTATTTCCGAATCAGTGGCATAAATGAATATGCACCTATTGACAGTCGGAATCTGTATTTTTCTTATCTTTTCTTTCCACTTATATTGTACATAAGTGGTAGGGAGGTGGCTTATGATGCCTTTGTTATCCAAGTCTTCCCTTATTTTTTTTTCTTTCCAAGGTGATGTTAGTACGATGTACCAGTTCCGTGTTTCGTTGAGATATTTTTTTATGTCTTGAAGTTTCATGGTTAGTAAGCTTGCTTAACTACGAAATCGAAGGTTGTGAAGAATTGGGGTTTGTTGGCGATAGCTATGGGAAGAATAATACTGACTGCTATCTTATTACCTTTTCGGATATCTTTTGGGTTATATATCTTTTTGTTTTTTGTACCTTCCATCAAGATGCTTGCTGTACAGGTTTCACTAATTTCACTATTACCGTTTATTATTTCTTTTGAAGGGGAAGATTCTGATTCCGGGTAAAGCAATAGCCCTGAGGCGCGTCCGTTGATGATGAATTGCGCATTTTCCCAATTGACTTGCGCAGCATCAGATGAATTATTCCGGATAATTATTTTCCAAAAACTTTCATTAGGAATGAACTCATAGGTGAGATTTCCGTTTATACATTCCAGTTTTCCTTGTTGGTTTTCATGCCATTTGAAGCTTATGCAACAGTTTTTGTCTACATATTGGGCTTGCATAGTGGCTGGTAAAGTCCAAAAAAGCAAAAGTAGGAAGCTTTGCTGCTTTTTATATTTGCGATAGTCGTTGTATATCCATAATAAAATTATCAAAATACAGATAGGAATGGCTATAAGTATAAGGATTAATAACGTCATAGCTGTTAATTGTTTATATGATTTTGTGACAAAAGTATCAAAATATATCTGATTAAACAAATAAATTATGAATAAAATGAAGTGTATGAACAGATAAAATTTTATTTTTCATTCTTTAGGTCTAAATTATAAATCGTACCTTCATTAAAATGGAAAAGCCCAATATATACATAGGTGAAATTATAAAAAATGTCATGGCTGAAAAGCAAGTGACAAAGGCGGAACTTGCAAGAAGACTGCAAGTTAAGCCTCAAAGTGTTGATTATATGTTGACACGAAAAAGCATTGATACAGATACTCTCTATAACGTATCAAAGGCTTTGGATTATGATTTTGCTCTGTTATATTCTATTAGTAAGGAACAGATAAATTGTGATAAAAAAGACGAAGCTTACAAAGTGCCGACTGCTAAGGTTCTGATAGAGTTGGAATTAAAGCCGGAGGAAATCATAAAATTAAACTTGAAGAAAAAAATAGCGGAGCTACTGAAATGATTTTCTTCTTTTCCAAAAATATCAAAGTGTCCGGTTTATTTGTCCGAATGCTTCATGTAATTTCTCCCAATTATCACAAAATGCCTGCATGGACGGGAATAGTACATTTGCTCCCGCATCTAATAATACTTGTCCATTGATAGGACCTGTGTTGACGGCTATAGTGAATATACCTGCGGCTACACCAGCTTGTACGCCCATAGGTGCATTTTCCACCACGATAGCTTCATTGGGTTTTACTCCCCCTTTCTGCAGAGCCATCAGATAGGGTTCCGGATGGGGCTTACCATATTTTACATCAAAGGCGGTTACCATCAATTCTCGGTGAAACATACCGGGGAAGTTGTGTGACAGCCGGTCTAACAATGAATGTTGCCCGGAGCCGGTAACTACCATAGGGACCAGTCCGTCTGCTTTTATTTTTTGCAGTACTTCCCATGCGCCGGGCATACGTTCCGGTTCAGGATTACTATTGAACTCAGCACTCTTTTCTGCATATATACTCTTTATCATTTCAGGGGTGGCATCTTTACCGTATTGCCGCTGATAAACGATATTTATGGTAGCAGCTCCGGTTCTCCCCTCATGCAGATAAGCTTCTTCACGGCTCAGATGGAGGTCATGGCGTTCCATAACCTTGTGCCAGGCATCGGCATGGTAAGGCATAGAGTTGAACAATACACCGTCCATATCAAAAAGGACAGATTTCAATTGAATTTGTGAGTGCCCACTGGATTGAAGATAACGGGCGATAGCTTCTTGAAACATAATACCTATTGTTTTATAGCTGCAAAGATACAATAAAAAAACGAGGTGTGAATGAGTTTAATCATTCACACCTCGTCTATCTGTGTTTAACTTACTCCTCTTTAGAGTCTTGCCTGGATAGCTTTTGACTCTTCTTCGTATCCCGGCTTATTCAGCAGAGCAAACATATTCTTCTTGTATGCTTCTACACCTGGTTGGTTAAATGGATTAACGCCCAGCAGATAACCGCTGATACCACAACCGATTTCAAAGAAATAAAGCAACTGACCGATGTTATATTCGTCCAGTTTTTCGATAATGATACGCATATTAGGCACACCACCGTCTACGTGAGCCAATTGAGTACCCAGTTCGGCCATCTTGTTTACTTCGTCC
>USSR01000872.1 GCA_900557355.1 uncultured Bacteroides sp. | reverse complement strand
GGTAATAGCTTCATTGTATCCATTGACTTTTAATAAATCCTCTTTCCAGAAAGCCATATTGCACCCTCTGGAATATGAGATATCCCATTGGCGATAATGTTGAAGTAGTGGACTTAGCCAAGGTAAATGTACTCCGTTGATTGTGTTTTTAGTACCTTTGTCGTGAATAGAGATAATGCAGTTCCTTTCTGCCAGCATCTTTTTGGTTAAACCTTCCCGGATTAATACACGGCTACCGGTTACGAAACTGCCTTTTTTAGCAAAATGTACATGATCTTTGACGAAATCTTTGTGTAAGACGATATCCCCGTCAATTTGTATAATATATTCTTTAGATGCTTTCGCAATAGCTTTGTTACGGATGGAAGCCAGTCTGAAGCCTAGATCCTCATGCCAAACATGAATAATGGGGACTTCGGAAGAAGCAGCCAATTGATGAATTAGCTCTCCTGTATCTTCTTTAGAACCATCATCGGCAATGATAATTTCATCAGGAAGGAGAGATTGACGTAGCACGCTTTTAACGCATAATTCTAATGCGTCGCTTCTATTATAGGTGGATATAATTAGCGATGTACTTATGTTGCTCGCCATGGGTTTATTCATATAATTATTACTAAGTTAGTTAAATAGTTAAGGGGGCTTGCACTAAAATTCTACAAATGTATACATTTTATTTGGTTGTGACAAGCGTTAAAGGCTTTTTTGCTAAACATTAGAGGATTAGCATTCTATAAAAAAGAATATGTATATCTTTCATTATGTTTTTTAATTATAGATGATTGTGTGTCTTATTATAGGGAATTATTTATGATAGGCATCAGTTGTTGAAATATTTCCTAAAAAGGTGTGCTCATATTGGTGCTTTTCAACAGAGATGTTTGGGGGGATTTTCTTTTTGAGGAAGATATTCAATTTTAGGTTTAAAAAAGAATCCTTCCCAGAAAGCTTTTCTAATAACTTTGAGGAATATCTTTTTATCATTTCCAGGTCTTTTATTTATGTGTCTTACTGCTTTTCGATAAGCATTAATAGCTGAAATAAAAAATAGGAGATTTTTTTTTGTCGTACGACGAAGGAACATGTCGTTCCGAAATCCATATTGGAACTTCCACGAGGCTTCTGTAGGTGCAGTTTGGAGTTGTGAAATATAATTCTCTGTCGTTTTATGCACAACAGTGCTTTGACCTGCATACAAACATATATATCCATGCTGATAAATTCTAGTTGTAAATTCGGTGTCATCTCCCCAAATAAAGAATTCCTTGATAGGCAATCCTATTTCATAAACTGCTTTTTGATTGATTAACAGTGAAACGAAGGAGGCTGCTCTTATTAAAAGGACATCAGCAAGATTTGAATAATAATTAATAGGTAGATGTTGTTTGTTGTGAAAATCAAATCTGGGAATATTCATCTTATGAATCATGCCGTCTGTCCATATAACCCGACTACATACATAACCTACATTTTTTGCAACAGCTGTTCCTTTTACTAATTCCTCTAGTGCATTTTCCATAGGAATTGTGTCATCATCCATTATCCATACCCAATCACAACCGTCTAATACGGCTCTTTTTATTCCTTCTGAGAATCCTCCTGCTCCACCAATATTCTGATGAAGGTTGATAGTGATAATTTGGGGATCTGAAATAAGCTCTTGTAGGTAATTGTTTGTGCCATCTGTTGAATTGTTGTTGATGATGTATATATTATTTATTTCAAATGTTTGCTTCTTGAGTGCAGAAATGCATTCTTTTAATAGGATTACTCTATTGTAAGTTACTATTACACAATTTACTTTCATTTGGTTTCATTTTTAGTTCTTTGAACAAAAATACGTAAATATCAAGGATAATCCAAATTCAGGTGAAGGAATCTAGTAGTAATAACCTAATAAATATAGTATATTTGCATTTAGTTTATAATTTATAAAATTCATAATATGCCTGCTTTATCTATTATAATTCCAGTATTTAACTCAGAAAGCCATTTAGTGCAGTGTGTTGATAGTGTTTTAGCTCAAAATTTTGATGATTTTGAAATTCTATTAATAAATGATGGGAGTACTGATCGGTCAGGAATGTTATGTGATGAATACGCAGGACGATTTGATAATGTTCATGCTTTTCATAAAAAAAATGAAGGTGTAAGCATTGCTAGAAACAAAGGAATAGAGTTAGCTCAAGGTGAATATGTGATTTTTGTGGATAGTGATGATTGGTTGGAGAAGGATGCTTTATCATTTTTAATGAACCAAGAAAGAAAAGCTGATTTAATCTTTTTTGGTAGTGCTTTTCACAGTGAAAATGAGAATGTAATTCTATATTGTCCGAAGTTTTGTATGTATCATGGATTTAGAGAAGTTCAGGAAGGAATATTAGACCTGATTATTAATCCAAAATACCCTGACTATTTGGGATTTACATGGAATAAGGTGTTTAAACATTGTATTTTAAAAGAATATAATATCCGTTTTGTCGAACAATTATCTTATCGCGAGGATGAAGCTTTTACTTTACAATATGCTGTTCATTGTAGTGATCTTGTGACGTTACCGGATATTGTCTATAATTACAAAGTGTCGAATTTAGGATTGACAAGGAAATGGCATAGTGAAGATGAATTTCTATTATTATCTCATGCTTATCTGGCGTGTCTGACTTCTTATCCAGATAAAAAAATACAAGAGTATATAGCTTTGCAAATTGCCCGGAATTATTTAAATGCAATTAAGCGAACAGTAAATGTCAAAAAGCGTAATGCTATCATTGAAAT
>USSR01000871.1 GCA_900557355.1 uncultured Bacteroides sp. | reverse complement strand
TATGCTTTTAGCATGCATACTTCAATTGGGAGTTTCTTCTATAATATATAAGGTATCATTATATATATGGATGATTCTATTTTCCCTCTTTTGTAATCTGTGTTTTTTTTCTGTTTTCCATACCTATGTTGGAGTTATTCGTTTTTCCTCGTTCGTGGATATTTATAGGGTGTTTATATCTCTTACAATAAGCTATGGCTTATTGGGCATTGGTAATTTTTGTTGGTCGGCTTTTGAATTTGGAGAAACATTACCGAATGGGGTTGTCTTTATAGCATATATTCTCAATTTTACTTTTATGGTATGTCTGCGCATTTTGGTTAAAATGCTGCATGAGGCTTTGTCTTTCGATGATCGGCACTGCGTGAATGTATTTATTTACGGTTTTCGTGGAACGGGAGTTAATATAGCTAAATCTATGCGGGTAAGTAGAAACAATCATTATCGTATATGCGGTTTTATTTCAGATGAACCTTGGATGATAGGTAAGCATACGATGGGATGCAGGGTTTATGCCAATGATAATAGATTGTTTGAGCATTTGAAAAGAAAGAATGTGCAAACGGTTGTTGTGACACCGGATAAGCTGGCGGATTTAGAATCATCCGGTGTAATGGAGCGAATGTTGGCTCAAAATATTCATGTAATGACAGTGCCGCCTTTGAGTAATTGCCTGAATGATGGGGTTATAAAAGATATTCAGATAGAGGACTGGCTTCGTCGTGAACCTATTCAGGCTGATATTCGCAAGATCGCTGCCTATATTGAAGGACATCGGATATTGGTGACAGGGGCTGCCGGTGCAGTAGGGCGTGAGATAATTCGCCAGTTAGCAGCATTGAATCCCTACCAGTTGATATTGGTTGATCAGGCTGAATCTCCTTTATATGATGTTCAATTAGAATTATCAGATCACTGGAAAAATCTTGAAGTGAAGGTGCTGGTGGCAGATGTAGCGAATTATAGTCGGATGGAAGCTATATTCAAACAGTATATGCCGCAGTTAGTATTCCATACTGCTGCTTATAAAAATATTTCTATGCTGGAAGATTATGTCACCGAGGCGCTGCAGGTTAATGTTTTGGGAACTAAGAATATAGCGGATTTATCGGTTAAATACAAAGCATATAAATGTATGTTAATTTCTACGGATTATGCTCTATCTCCGGTACATGTAATGGGTTATAGCAAACGTTTAGCTGAAATTTATATGCAAGGACTTTCACAAAGAATCAGGAGGAAGAAACTTCCTGCTAAATTATGTATTGTTCGTTTTGCAGATGTATATCCGGAGGCTCCCCGTAGCCTGATGACTTTGTCGGAAGCTTGCATGCTGATATTGGAGGTTGGAAATCTCGGAGAGAATGGAGGAATATATGTATTTGAAAAAGAATCGGCATGCGAAACCGAAGCTACATGTTATGAAAGAGTGAGAAAGAGTAAGGAGAATATTGTAGGGGCTGATATGGCATGTAAACAGATTAATTCTTTAGTTGAAAAATGTGAATCATATGAACCACTGACAATAATTAACGAAATGAAAAAAATAATTTCATGTATTGTTGAACATTCGGTAGATGCCTGAACCATTGATAGTAACCGTTTTAATTTCTTTTTCCAAAATTTAGATGTAAAATAAATGAGCGTTATGAAATAATATGCTACCTTTGTGCCCGATTATATTAATTATAGAATTCTAAAGATTAATCAAATATTTATGCGCAGATTAATAACACTATTCTTTTTAATTTTTATCCTTTCTGGGGTGGCTATGGCACAGCAGATGTCGGATGATCAGGTTATTCAGTACGTAAAGGAAGCACATAAAAGTGGAAGAAGCCAGAAGCAGATAACTACTGAATTGTTGCGTAGAGGAGTGACCAAAGAACAAGTCAGCAGGATACAACAGAAAATTTCAGAAGATGACGGTGTAAGTAATAAATCCAATGAAATACATTCTCAAACTCGTCAACGCGCTTTAGCCGATGATAAGAGAAGACCGGTTGATGATGATAAGGGAGAGTTGAGGAGAACTACCGATTATTCGGAAGCGGGAATCTCTGATAGAACTTTAGATACGAGGATGGATGGTAATTCTCCTGTAGATAAAACTTCTCAGATATTTGGTCATGATGTATTTACGAATCGAAATTTGACGTTTGAACCGAGCATAAATCTGGCTACTCCGATAGACTATCGTTTAGGACCCGGTGATGAGGTCATTATTGATGTTTGGGGGGCTTCAGAGAATACGATTCGCCAAAGCATTTCACCTGAGGGTACTATTCAGGTGAGTGGTTTGGGGCCTGTTCAGTTAAGTGGAATGACAGTGAAAGGTGCTAATGAATATTTACAACGTGAATTTTCGAAAATATATTCAGGAATATCAGGGAATGAACCTACTTCCCAAATAAAATTGACTTTGGGAGATATTCGGACTATCCAAATTAATATAATGGGTGAAGTTGCCGTTCCGGGCACTTATACGTTATCTTCTTTCTCTTCTGTTTTCCATGCTTTATATCGTGCCGGTGGTATCAATAATATTGGTAGTCTTCGTAGCATTAAGGTGGTACGAAATGGTAAAACAATTGCTGATCTGGATGTTTATGATTACCTTATGAAAGGTAAGATGAAGGACGATATTCGTCTTCAGGAAGGAGATGTGATTATTGTTAATCCTTATGAATCTCTGGTAAAGATAGCAGGTAAGGTAAAACGTCCGATGTTTTATGAAATGAAGCCGACTGAAACAGTGGCTACTATTTTGAGTTATGCCGGTGGCTAA
>USSR01000870.1 GCA_900557355.1 uncultured Bacteroides sp. | reverse complement strand
ACTTCCTTGCCGGTTTGGTATTGAACCGGCTTATTCCGCATGTTTCTCCATTGATGAATCACCTGGAGTTTGTGGGTAATGCACTTTTTATTCCTTACTTCCTGATCGGTGTGGGAATGCTGATTGACATACATGTGATTTTTGGTCATGGTGATGCATTGAAGGTGGCTGGAGTAATGATTGCTGTTGCTTTGACTGGTAAATGGATTGCTTGTTGGCTGACGCAGAAGATATATAAAATGGGGGCTATTGAGCGGGAATTGATGTATGGCTTGAGCAATGCCCAGGCTGCGGCTACATTGGCTGCTGTACTGGTCGGATATAATATAATTTTGCCTAATGGTGAAAGACTGCTGAATGACGATGTCCTGAATGGTACTGTATTGTTAATCCTCGTGACCTGTGTGGTAAGTTCATTTATTACTGAACGTGCTGCCCGTAAGATAGCTATCGATGAGGCCCATCTGGAGGATGAAAAACGTCCGGTAGAGCTGGAAAAGATTTTAATACCGGTTGCCAATCCCGATACGATTGAAGATTTGGTGAGTCTGTCCTTGTTGATACGTGATCCTAAACAGAAAGATAATCTGGTGGCATTGAACGTGATTAATGATAATAATGCATCGGAAGCTCTGGAACTTCGCGGAAAACGTTATCTGGAGAAGGCGGCCATGATAACGGCATCGGTGGATGTGCCGCTGAAACAAATCAGCCGTTATGACTTGAATATTGCTTCAGGTATCATTCATACGGCAAAAGAGCATGGGGTGACGGATGTGATCATTGGTTTGCACCGTAAAGTTAATATTGTGGATTCCTTCTTTGGTATGTTGGCGGAGAACCTGTTGAAAGGTTTGCACCGGGAAGTGATGATTGCAAAGTTCCTGATGCCGATTAATACTATACGGAGAATTAATATTGCTGTTCCGCCGAAAGCAGAATATGAAGCGGGTTTCCAAAAGTGGGTGGAACATTTCTGCCGTATGGGAAGTACATTGGGATGCCGGGTACACTTCTTCGCTAATGAAGAAACTACTACGCTCTTACAAATACTGGTAAAGAAGAGGTTTAGTTCGACAATGACTGATTTCTCCCGTTTGGATGATTGGGGGGATTTACTGTTGTTGACCGGACAAGTGAATTATGATCACTTACTGGTGATTATCAGTGCCCGCCGTGGTTCTATTTCTTATGATCCTGCATTCGAAAGACTTCCTGCCCAGTTAGGAAAGTATTTTGCCAACAATAGTTTGATAGTGCTCTATCCGGATCAGTTGGGTGAACCGCAAGATATGCTGTCTTTCTCTAATCCACGTGGTAATAATGAAGATCAGCATTATGAAAAGGTAGGCAAATGGTTCTATAAATGGTTCAAGAAGAGTAATTAGTGATTAGCAACAAAGTGATAAGTGATTAGTGAGGATGGAAGATTGGAGACAGAGGACACGGCTCTTATTGGGTGAGGAGAAGATGGGACGTTTGCAGCAGGCACACGTGCTTGTAGTGGGTCTTGGTGGAGTAGGAGCGTATGCAGCGGAGATGATTTGTCGTGCCGGAGTGGGACGCATGACGATTGTGGATGCGGATACAGTGCAGCCTACGAATATCAATCGTCAGCTTCCGGCCTTGCATTCTACATTGGAAATGAGCAAGGCGGAAATCTTGGAGAAACGTTTCCGGGATATTAATCCGGAAATAGAATTGACGGTGTTGCCGGTATTCCTGAAAGATGAGAATATTCCCGAACTGCTGGATGCAGCATCCTATGATTTTGTAGTGGATGCCATTGATACGCTGGCTCCGAAATGTCATTTGATTGCAGAAACTTTAAAGCGACATATTAAGATTGTTTCCAGTATGGGAGCCGGAGCAAAGAGTGATATCACCCAGGTCCGCTTTGCCGACATATGGGATACCTATCATTGCGGACTGAGCAAGGCAGTCAGAAAACGACTTCAGAAAATGGGAATCAAGCGTAAATTACCGGTAGTATTCAGTACGGAACAAGCGGATTCGAAAGCTGTACTGCTGACAGAAGATGAAATGAATAAGAAATCAACATGCGGAACAATCAGCTATATGCCGGCGGTATTTGGATGCTATCTGGCGGAGTATGTGTTGAAGAGATTATGATCAGCAAGCGCAATCTTTTGCCACCTTATTGGCAAGATGTTGCCACCGTATTGGCACAACTTTGCCAGCAGTGTGGCAAAAGTTTGCCAATGCGATGGCAAAGAATTAGTACTTAAGTAATCATTCATTAGACAAAAATGAAGCATATATGATACAATTACAAGGAATAACCAAGAGTTTCGGTAGCCTGCAAGTTTTGCGGGGGATCGATTTGAATATAGATAAGGGCGAGATTGTTAGTATTGTTGGGCCGAGTGGAGCGGGAAAGACTACTTTACTTCAAATTATGGGAACATTGGATGCTCCTGATAGCGGAACAGTAACTATCGACGGTACTTTGGTCAGCCGGATGAAGGAGAAGGAACTGTCGGCTTTCCGTAACAAACATATTGGGTTTGTTTTTCAGTTTCACCAGCTTTTACCGGAATTCACGGCATTGGAAAATGTGATGATACCTGCATTTATTGCCGGTGTGGGGCAGAAAGAAGCTACTGCATCTGCATTGGAACTGTTGGAGTTTATGGGATTGGCGGATCGTGCCGGGCATAAACCCAATGAACTTTCCGGCGGAGAAAAACAACGTGTGGCCGTAGCCCGTGCTCTTATTAATCATCCGGCTGTGATACTGGCTGACGAACCTTCGGGTGGCCCGGGGATA
>USSR01000869.1 GCA_900557355.1 uncultured Bacteroides sp. | reverse complement strand
AGAAAATCCGGTGTTTAGGGGTAAAGAAGTGCATATTGGTACAGATGAATACGATAATTCGGATCCTAATGTTGTTGAAAAGTTTCGCTTTTTTACTGATTATTACATTAAATATGTGGAGGGTTTTGGGAAGAAAGCGGTGGCATGGGGTGCATTGACGCATGCCAGAGGAGATCTTCCTGTGAAGTCTGACGAGGTACTATTGGACATTTGGTACAATGGTTATGCCGATCCCTTTGAAATGGCCGAATTGGGATTTGGATTGGTGAATGTGGCATGTAGCCAATTGTACATAATACCATTGACGGCACTCTATTACCACGATTACCTGAATATAGAGTGGATTTTTAATAACTGGGAACCCTATATGTTTGATGATAGAATATTTAGTCGGAATGATAGGCGTGTGAAAGGGGGAATGTTTGCCGTATGGAATGATTACATTGGAAATGGGATTACTTTCAAGGACATTCATCATCGTGCGTATCCTGCTATGCAGACATTAAGCTTGAAAATGTGGACCGGTGCTGTGGATGATTTGTCTTTCGCACGGTTTGATTCTTGCCGTCGTGCTTTGTCGGAAGCTCCGGGAGTGAATATTGGAGCAAAGGTAAAAACGATGGATGGGAAAGTGCTTCAAGTCTCGAAGTTGAAAAGGAATCAAAAGCTTTTGATAGAAGAAGTAGGGTATGATTATGAAGTGGCTTTTGATTTCACTGCAAAATCCGCAGATAAGGGCAGTGTGCTTTTTAAATCTTCCAATGCCATTTTGTATCAGAGTAGCCCAAAGTCTGGAAAATTGGCATTCTGGTCAGATGGTTATTTAAATGAGTTTGATTATATGTTTCCTATCGGTCAACGGGTACAAATTGTGATTAAAGGTTTATACATTGATGGAAAACTACATCAGACTTTGGATAAAAAGATACTTTATAAAATTGGCGAGGAGGTGGTGTACTACCAGTCCACTCTTGTTTTTCCATTAGCTTTTACTGGAAATTTTAGTGGGCAATTGTTAAATTTGAAAGTACTGCAAAAGTAATTCGAGTTCATGTTACAAGGATCCATTTTAGGTTATTCTTTGCCTTTAATTTGTTGTAAGAATTCATTGGTGGACACTAATGCTTTTTCATCTTTGAAGCATGTGGAAGTTGAAAAAGGATAGTGATAATTCCCTGATTTATATTCAATGGTTGTAATATATCCTGACGGAGATTATGGTGAAAATATTTTGCTGGGTCATACCAAAAGGCCTGGTTGGATATAATGATTAGTGCTAAAGTGCAATTATTAAGCCTGCTTTAAATTTCACTTTTAGCCATTAGCTTGTTACAACAGATATGTAATAAGATGTAAAGTGAAACTTAAAGTAGGGCTCATTGATTATTCTACATGTTGCTTTGAAGTACTTATGCAGAAAACAACTTCTATTATATTCATTCTTCTATGCTTCTTGTCAAGTTGTAGCTTCGAATCTAAAACAGAATTTCCAGCCTTTGATAAGGAGATTAGAGTAGATGGTGAGCAATCTGATACAGAATTGCTGATTAATATGGGATGGATTGACTGTGTTGATACATTCTTGGTAATGACGCATGTCGCCCAAAATGATTTTTGCCATGTATATTCCATTCCTTCGGGTATGAAAAAAATCCATACTTGGGGTTCATTGGGAAATGGTCCTGGCGAGTTCCTACAGCCAATAATTACATACGCTCACGAAAACACCTTCGGTTTGAATGATGTCAATATACAAATGTTGGCAGTGATGTCTCTAAAAGGCAACGGAAATGCTATTGAAATTGAAGAGCTGTCCAGAAAAAAAACTCCTTATAAGCGTGTGCAAGGTGAGCTCAATCCTGCAGATTATAATTTCGTACGACTGGATGAACAGCATTTTGTCTCCCTATTGTGCGGAAAGGACGGTAGTTTCTTTTCCTTACTGGATGCCAATCTGCAGCCTTTACAGAGGTTCGGCGAATCTCCGGTGGGGAACAAAATTTCTGTCTAGTCTTCACGGATGAATTTGAAAGGTTATCTGTCGGCGCATGACGGGCATATGGTGTTTGCGCCTAGCAAACTGCCGTATCTTGCTAAATACCACCTGGAAAATGGAACCATGGTAAAAGACTGGAACTTTTATTTTGATCGGTCTTTTTATGAATGTAAAGACTATAACCTCTTGTTTAGTAAGGCAAGAAGCTTTGGGCAGGTGTTGGATTTGGCAATGGATGACCAATATATCTATATTTTGTACTTAGATCAACTTTTAAGCGAGTATGACTATAATGACCCGCAAAAATCCATGGCGAACAAGGTGCTGGTTTTCAATTACTCGGGAGTACCCATAGCCAAGTTGATATTGGATAAACGAATCTATCAGATGGCTTTGTGTACAAAATTGCATAAGATTATCGGGCTGGGGAATCTGCCAGAACCTGCATTTGTTTCGTTTGATGTCGTTTTTTAGATATATAGTCTAGTATTTCCCTTATACACTAGAAATAGGATAGCGTATAATTATATGTTTTAATTTGTATATAACTGATATCCATTAAATTACTGAAGTGTTGATTTGATATCCTTTTTAGGCATTCTACCTTTGAAGCATGTGGAAGCCGAAAAAGGATAGCGACTAATTATAGCTCAGTAGATTTTTAGTGGGGAATTATTAGCTTACTTGCCAAACACGTACTTCGCAACCTTAGTATTAGCCTTGTTCTCATTTACGAAATCACGTTCAATATAGATGTCCGTTACTTTCATTGCATCGTCAATATGGTTAAGTGCTGCATGGACTATAAA